>JBAXBF010000132.1:0-8541 GCA_037142095.1 Chloroflexota bacterium | reverse complement strand
CAGCCCTTTGCGTCTTGGCTTGCCAGGATTCGGGCACAGGGTTTGCTTGACTGATGGGGTTGGTTGGCGGAATTCCTGCGCCCCTACTACGAAAACCTTTGCGTCTTGGCGGCTTTGCGTGCCACCCTACATCGCGCCGTTGGGCGCTTCCAGCGGCAAATAGATAGTAAAGGTCGTGCCTTTGTCCTGGCTGCTCTCCACCTGAACCTCACCCTTATAAGCCCGCACCGTACTCTGCACGATTGGCAGCCCCAACCCCATGCCGTCCCCTTCCGGCTTGGTGCTAAAGAACGGGTCGAAGATGCGCGGTTGGATCTCCTCAGGAATCCCATCCCCATCATCAGTGATTTTCACGACAAAGCGCTGGGATTCGGACTGGTAAGCGGTGTGGATGCTGATCGTACCTCCGTCGGGCAGGGCATCGCAGGCGTTATTAATCAGATGAATCAGCATCAGGATGATCTTATTCGGATCGCAGCACAATAAAGGAAGATCATCAGCCAGGTCGGTTTCAATGTCGATATAGACCATCGTCCTGAGTTGGTGTTCCAGCAAGTTCAGGGTGATCTTCACCAAGTCGTTGAGATTGGATTCCCTGGATAGATTATGGTCGAGAGGGGCATAATACTGCAGCGAGCGCACGATCTCCGCCATGCGCCCGACATTGCGCTGGATGGCGTTGAGCTGGAGCTCAAAGCGTTCACCTTCCAATTTCCCTTTGTTCTTCACCTCTCTTATCAGGCTTTCGCTGCTACCGCTGATGACCTTCATCGGGGTATTCAGTTCATGCGCCACACCTGCTGCCAGGGTTTCCGCCATTTTACGCGCACCCACCAGTTCAGATTCCATCTGCTTCCGTTTGCTGATATCGAAAAACGTGCCCAGCACACAAAGCGGCTGCCCGCTTTCATCCTGCACCAGGGCGGCGGAAAGCTGCACCTCGAACAGGCTGCCGTCTTTCTTTTGGGCTGTCATCTCGCCTTCCCAGTTTTTCCCACTATTAATGAACTGCATGATTTCGAGCGCCTTCTCCGGTTGTCGCCAGAAATCAGTTACGGGCATCCCCAGAACGTCCTTTTCTTGTTCATATCCCCAAAGCCTGAGAAAAGCCGGGTTGACATAGGACAAGCACCCATCCAGAGCGGCGATGGCGATGCCATTCAAGGAAGCGGCGATGGCTCGATCCTTGATCCGCAGGTCTTGCTCAGCCGCTTTTCGTTCGCTGATGTCGATGACAATCGTATGAATCGCCGGACGTCCATCGAAGGCGGAAATATTGGCAGTCAGGGATGCCCAGTATTCACGCCCATCGGCTTTCTTCATGCACACTTCCATGTCGGTGACCTGACCTTCAGAGCGCAGAAGCTGCATAATCCGCTGGCGGTCCTCGCCGTCGGTGTAGAAGGAAATCGTTCGGCATCCCAGCAATTGATCGAGGGGCATTCCCAGCAGATCCGCCATGCGCGGGTTGGCATACAGCACCTCCCCCGTTTCCAGGTCGACCATGCCGATGGCGAGCGGGGCGTTGTCTGCCAATAAGCGGTAACGTTCGTCACTCTGGCTCTGCGCTTCGAGGCTGGCTGCACCGGAAGGCACCGAAAGCCGCTTCGTGGTGTGCGTCGTCAGGCTGAAATACAGCGGGCGTACCCGATCAACCATGCGATCCATTACCAATATGTGCGCCAGACGCAGCCCGCCCCAGCGTTCGTGAGCCAGCAGCCAGACGAGCAATATTAAACTGGTGAAGAAAAGAACCCCGAAAATCATACGCCCTCCCATGCCATTCAAAGACATCCAGCGGATGCTTATCCTGTGATAAGCGCACACAACAGTCTTATTATTATACCAAATTCTTGGGAGGGTTTCAATCGAAAACGAATATTATTATGGAACCGGTTTAATCGTAGCGTGCCACGGGTGGATTATCTGCTTGAGATTCAGCACCGCCCGCAGCAGACTCCGGCGGCTCCAAGGGCACATAGACGGTGAAGATCGCGCCTTTTCCCCTGGCACTTTCTACCTCGATCTCGCCGCCGTGGGCGCGCACGATGCTCTGCACGATCGAAAGCCCCAGTCCTACCCCCTTGCCAACCGGTTTGGTGGTAAAGAATGGGTCGAAGATGCGGGCGCGGATCGCCTCGGGGATGCCCTTCCCCGTGTCCGCCATCTTCAAGACCAGCCTCTGCCGCCCAACCTCATACTTGGTTTGGATGATAACCTTACCACCGTAGGGCATGGCGTCATAAGCATTGTTGAGCAGGTTGATCAGCACTTGCATGATCTTATTCGCTTCGCACTTGCAAGGCGGGATATCCTCATCCAGCTCGGTTTCAATTTCAATATATGCCTCATTCTTAATCTGAGGCTTTATCAAGGTCAGGGCGTCTTGCACCAGGTTGTTGAGGTTGGTTTCTCGGACTGCCTCATGGTCAGGATGGGCATAATACTTCAGCGAGCGCACGATCTCCGCCACGCGCCAGGCATTGCGGTTAATGGTGTCAAGCTGGCGCAGCGGACGTTCACCTTCCAGTTTACCGTCCTTCTTGATCTGCAGCGCCAGGCTCTCGCTGTAGCCGGTGATGACCTGTAAGGGGGAATTGAGCTCATGCGCCACACCCGCTGCCAGGGTAGCGGCGATTTTTTGGGTGTTGATTATTTCCTGCTCTGCCCACTTATGGTCGGTGATGTCTTGCACCACTGCGATATGGTAATGGACCGCTGGATTTTCGCCAGGCAGCCACAAGGGCGATGCCGTCAGATTTCCCCACACAATCTTGCCATCCCTGCGCAGATAACGTTTCTCAATCGTGAATTCCTGGATCTTTCCGGCGACCAGCAAGGTGTTGTTATTCACGTTTGTGGGAATATCCTCTGGAAAAGTGACGTCCTGGAATCTCTTATTGAGCATCTCTTCTATCGTGTAACCGAGGAAATCACAATATTTTTGGTTGATGCGCACATAGTGTCCGGTCTTGGTCTCCAGGATTGCCACCCCGACGGCGGCTTGTTCGAACAGCGTACGGAAGCGTTTTTCGCTGTCGATTAATTCCTCCTCCGCCATTTTACGCTGGGTGATGTCATAATTGACACCCGTCAAGCGCAGCGGATTGCCGTCTGCGTCCCGCACTACCTGGGCGTACGCTTTGATGTGATGGATCGAACCATCCGGATGGACAACCCGGAACTCGAGATCAAATTCCCTCTCGCCGGAAAGGGCGAGCTCCACACTTTCATCACTGCGGACGGCATCATCGGGATGCAGACCATTTAGCCAGGCTTCATACGCCCCTGAAAAATCGGCTTTGTCTACCCCATACAGTTTATACATCTGCTCATCCCAGACCAGTTCGTCCTTTTGCACATCCCAGTCCCAAACGCCCATTTGGGCGGCGCGCACCGCCAGATCCAGACGCTCATTAGCCCGCTGGATGGCTTCCTCCGCCTGCCGGCGCTGGGTGATGTCATAATTGACACCCGTCATGCGCAGCGCTGTGCCGTCTGCAGCACGGATCACGACCCCATTGGCTTTGATGTGGTGGATCGAACCGTCCGGATGCACGACGCGGAACTCCGTATCGTACTCCTTCTCCCCGCGCCGGGCAAGTTCGGACATCTCATTACTGTGAGCGGCATCGTCGGGATGGATGCCTTTCAGCCAGGCTTCATACGCCCCTGAAAAATCCTCTTTCTTCAGCCCGTAGAGCTGATACATTTGCTCATCCCAGATCACCTCGTTCTTTTGAATATCCCAGTCCCAAACACCCATCTGGGCAGTGTGCACCGCCAGATCCAGACGTTCATTGGCACGCTGCAGGGCTTCTTCTGCTAGCTTGCGCTGGGTGATGTCATAATTGACACCTGTCATGCGCAGCGCTGTACCGTCTGCGTCCCGGATTACCTTGGCAATAGATTTTATGTTGTGAATAGAGCCGTCCGGTTGAACAACCCGGAATTCAGCATCGTATTCCCTTTCGCCGCGCAGGGCAAGCTGGTTCAATTCATTGCTGATGGCAGCATCATCGGGATGAACACAATTCAGCCAGGCTTCATGCGTCCCTGAAAAATCGGCTTTGTTCACCCCATAAAGTTTATACATCTGCTCATCCCAGACCAGTTCGTCCTTTTGCACATCCCAGTCCCAAACGCCAATCTGGGCGGCGCGCACCGCCAGATCCAGACGTTCATTGGCACGCTGCAGGGCTTCCTCTGCCAGCATGCGCTCAGTGATATCATAATTGGTACCGGTCAAGCGCAGTGGTTTGCAGTCTGCATCCAGCACCACTTTACCGTAAGACTTGAGATAGTGAATCGAGCCGTCTGGATGGATAACCCGAAACTCAGACTCGTATTGCCCTGTATGGTGCAGGGCATGTTCGGTTAACGCATCGATGCGGGCGATATCCGCAGGATGGACACCTTTCAGCCAGGCTTCATTGGCGCTTGAAAAATCGGCTTTGTTCACCCCGAAGAGCTTATAGACTTGCTTATCCCAGACCAGTTCGTCCTTTCGCACATCATAGTCCCATACGCCAATCTCGGCGGCGCGCACCGCCAGATCCAGACGCTCTTTGGCACGCTGCAGGGCTTCCTCCGCCTGTTTGCGCTGGGTGATGTCGATGCAGGTTGTGTGAATCGCCGCACGCCCGCCAAAGGTAGAAAGGTTCGAAGTGAGGGAAGCCCAGAATTCACGCCCATCGCCTTTCTTCAGGCGCACTTCAAAGTCGGTAACCTGCCTTTGGGCGTGCAAGAGGGTCAGGAAGCGTTGCCGGTCGTGCGAATTGATATACAGGTTGCTGGCAGGGCTTCCCAGCAATAATTCACCCGCCATTTCGAAGAGTTCCACCAGACGCGGGTTGGCATACAGCACTTCGCCCGTTTCCAGATCGGATAAGGACATGGCAAGCGGGGCATTATCTGCCAGCATGCGGAAGCGTTCTTCGCTTTCGCGTAAGGCTGTTTCAGCCTGCGTGCGCTCGGTGAGATCATGCAAAAGGAACAGACGCCCCTGCATTTGGTTATCTTCACCAAGAATGGGCGTGATGTTCAGGTCGTAGGTGCGCTGCTCTTTCCTGGAGCCGATGCTGACTTCTCCTTTGAAGGCAGCATGGGGTTGGAAACGCAGGAAGAAGGCGGACCAGGCGGGCGAGAGCTCATCCGTAGAGGTGCCTATGCTGCGCGGCGTCAGGTCACAGGCTGCCCCAGCCGCCCGGTTGAAATCCATGATGTGATCCTGGTTATCCAGCACGATCAGCAGATCGCTGATATTCTCCAGGGCAAGATGGCGCGCCTGCGGGATAGACCTGAACAGTTGGTAACGCAGGAGTGCCCAGGCATACAAGATGCCGGTAACGACGAAAGAGGTCGGTCCCAGATCATAGTTGTAAATGGGCGTTATCCCCATATTAAAAAGCAAGTTCACCACAAAAGGCAGCAGACAGGCAAAAAAGAGGATGAGCGTATTGCGCACAGAGAGCGTCTTGTCGCGCAGGGCGGCAAGCAGCAGTCCCAGGGCGGTCAGGATCAGCACACTGGAATACGCGATGAAAATCCAATAGCCAAAGGCATTGGTTTTAATCAGGACGGGAAGGGGTTCAGTCGTGTCCAGGCGGAAATCATAACGGAAGAACTTATGCAGGTTACTGGTGAGGGATAAGAAGCAGAAGACGAACGGCATGATCAGCAGTAACCCCAGACGGGTACGGTTCAGCCAGGCGATTCTGCCGATATATGCCAGCACCAACGCCAGCTCAGCCGGGGTGAGGAACGCATTGGCTGCCACGCGCACCTGTACCATCAGAATTTTAAGATCGAGCGATGTTGTCGAGACTTCGAGAGCCTGGTTCAGCGACCAGAAAGCAGCCATTGCCATGACAAGACTGAAGATGCGCGCCGTGGGCACATCTTTAAAACGCAGGGCGTAGTATGCCAGCCAGATCAAGATACCTGCGCTGACCAACAACGGGATAACAAACGGGGTGAAGATCATGCTCTCTCCAAAAACGATCTCCGCTTAGCGTTGCCGGGGGGATGATGAAGCGGTTCAAAATGTTATAATATTAAATCAATTATATCACAAAACCATATAAGTATCCATAAAAAAGGCATAAGTAGTACAAAAGTCATTGTATATAACGCTTTATCTTTATCATGTATATTATCTTGTATATAGGGTTCAACAGATAGATGTGCTGATGAATTTCTAGCAAAAAGAGATTTCCCCCTTGCAATAAATAGAACATATGTTTTATAATATACCTATCGTTAGTTCACTCAAAGAGACCAAGAGAGGTACACACATGAATATGAAAGAGCAATGGACGCGTTTTTGGAACAGAGTCCCGCCTGGGGAAAGGAGCCGCCTGAGCAGCGCCCTACCCACCCCCGTCACGGATGAGGGCGCATGGCGTTCGCTCAGCGGGCGGGCGCACGACCACAACTTCGCCGCGGTGCAGGAGCAATACGCCGATGCCCTGTCCGCCTGGCGGCGCAACCCGCTCGCCTGGCGCATCACCGCTATCACATCCGACTATATCCTGGGCGACCACATCCTGATTTCTTCCCCCCTACGGAACCTGCGCAGCTTCATCGCCGAATTTTGGAACCATCCCAAGAACCGTCTGGATAACCGCCTGGAAGCCATGTGCGATGAACTCACCCGCGCCGGTGATCTGTTCGTGCTGCTCTTCCGCAATCAGCAGGATGGGATGAGTTATATCCGTTTCGTCACCAAAGACCGTATCCAGCGCATCGAGACCGCCCCCAACGACTGGGAGACGGAGATCGCTTACTACGAAACCCAGGACATGGGCGAGCCGCTGCGCTGGCAGTCGGCGCACACCGCCAAGGGGGACGAGAGCGCCGTGATGCTGCACTACGCCATCAACCGCCCGCTGGGTGCCCTGCTGGGCGAATCGGACCTGTCTTCGATGCTGCCCTGGCTGCTGCGTTACGCCCGTATGTTGGAAGACCGCGTGCGCCTGCATTGGGCGGTGCGCTCCTTCCTGTGGATGGTGACGGTGCCGGGCAACCGCATCCGCGAGAAGCAGCAGCAGTACGCCGTACCCCCCGAATCTGGTTCGGTGGTCATCAAGGATGAGGGCGAAACCTGGCAAGCCGTGGCACCCGACCTGCACGCCAGCGATGCCCAGGCGGACCTCAAGGCGGTGCGCGGCATGATCGACGCCGGTTCGGGTTACCCGCCGCACTGGCGCGGGGAAGCTGCCGATGCCAATCTGGCAACCGCCACCGCCATGCAAGCGCCCACCGAGCGCCACCTGGCACGCCGCCAGCAATACTTCCTCTTCATCCTGCAGGATATCATCTATTATGCCTATCAGCGCGCCGCTCAGTCTGGACGGCTGCCCACCCTGCGCACCACCGACTACGCGCGCCTCTTCACCATCCAGGCACCCGACATCAGCCGCACGGATAATGAGAGCCTGGCGCGCGCCGCCAAGCTGCTGGCAGAGACCTTCGATACGCTGGTGCGCCAGTTCCCCGATTCGGACACCCTCGCCCGCCTGCTGCTGGACATGACCTTCAAAGCCTCCGGCAACCCGCTGCCCGATGACCTGCTGGATAAGATCATGGCGGAGGCAAACCCGCAATGAGAATCGATTACCGCATCAAGACCCTGGTGGGCTTGGGAAAATCGCTGGCGATTCTGATGGTGCTGCTGTGGCTCGACCGCCCGACCGGTGAACAAGAGCTGATTGAACATACCCATTATGACGGTAAGACGGTCCGCAAGTATTTGCGGGATTTAAGTGAACACGGTTATATTACGCGTACCACCCGTTTTAGGGGCTGGATGCTGACGAACAGCACCCGCCAAATGATGCTTGAAATGGTAAAACCAAATACTGTGCTTCTCGAGGGGGTTGTGGAGACTGCGGGAAATACCTACATGATGATAAAAACGAACGGGAATATTTCCCGCTCACCGGATGAAGTAGAAGAAATTTCCCGCTCGATGATGAAAACGAACGGGAATATTTCCCGCTCACCGGATGAAGTGGATGAAAATTCCCGCTCGTCCAATGAGGAAGACGAAAATTCCCGCTCGATGATGAGTACGAACGGGAATATTTCCCGAATGAGCGGGAATAATTCCCGAATGAACGGGAAAATTTCCCGTTCGCCAGGGTTAATTAACTTAACTACTACTACCCACATTTCTCCCATTTCGCCTCAGCCGGTTGTAGTAGTTAACCCCGAAGTCCCGCCAGAAATGAGCGGCGACATCGAAGAGCCGCTCGCGGAAGAATGGGAGGAAGAGGATAATGACGACAGTCTGGATGGGACATTGCGTTCCGCCGGCATTTATGGCCAGGTGAGAAAAGAATTGAAGTACAAGCCGGGTTTGACCGCCGACATCGTGCGCCGCCTGGAGGAGACCTTGAAGGAACGCAAGGGGAATCGTTACACCCCCGGCTTACTGGTGCATTGCCTGCGCAATCTTGACCTGGCGGAATTGGAGGAGCATCCCGCAGAAGAAGATTACCGCCGCTACGTGCGCGGCAAATACGCCGAGTTTATCCA
>JBAXBF010000131.1:0-8551 GCA_037142095.1 Chloroflexota bacterium | reverse complement strand
CGATTCCAGTATTGACGTTCCGAATGGGGTTGGCTTGGGAATCAGCATTGATCAGAACGCCTTGCAGCGGGTTACCCTGGCAAAAATAAAACTTTCCGGATAATTTCTTCTGTTTCATTATCAACTCGATTATACTTACCCTATGAATGATAACGAACCTAAATGGCTAGCATGGGCAAAATCACTCCAGGCAATTGCTCAAAATGGTTTGATCTTTGCTGCCAATCACTTTGATATTGAACGCTATGAATCGGTGCGTGTGATTGCTGCTGATATTATGGCATCTTATACCCGGGTAGATAAACAATTCGTCCTGGATTTGTTCAATGATCAATCTGGTTATGCCACACCCAAGGTGGATGTACGTGGCGTGGTATTTCAAGGGGATAAAGTCTTGCTTGTAAAGGAAGTTGTCGATGGCTGCTGGACGCTGCCAGGCGGTTGGGCAGATCCAAATGAGATGCCCAGTGAGGCAGCCGCCCGAGAAGTGTGGGAAGAATCGGGATATGAAGTCAAGCCGGTCAAATTATTGATGGTTTATGATCGCAGCAAACATGGGCATGAGCCCCCGATGCCTTTTCATGTATATAAATTATTCTTCTTGTGTGAGTTGGTCAGAGGTGAAGTCAAGACCAGTATGGAGACCAGCGCTGTCGGCTTTTTTGGTGAAAATGAAATGCCTCCCCTCTCGCTGGCGCGCCTGACACCATCAGAAGTCGTGCGGCTGTTCGAGCACTACCGCAACCCCACCCTGCTGACAGATTTTGACTAGAGCCAGAATAATCACAAACGGATAATCCTTATGTGGTCAATAGAATACATCTTTAGGTTTTCCAAATTCTCCATGTATGAATAAAAAGATATTTCTCTTTACGTTATTATTGTTGATTACAGCATCCTGTGGGTTTCAACCAAATCCTGATGATGGGAAGCAAACGTTATTTAACGGCATTACTTATTCACATGAAATCCGTACTTCACCTCGTCCGATGCGTATTCATATTCTGCGAATAAATCTGCAAGCGGATGGGATCGGCGTCCTGGTCACTCCTGGCAACCCGGCCGAAGAACTTCCCCTCAAAGCCTTGACGACTTCTCAATTCCTCAAACAATATCGTGTTCAAGTGGCGATTAATGGGGATGCTTTTACTCCCTGGCATTCTAACACCATTCTGGATTATTACCCCCATGCGGGAGACAAGATTAAACCAACCGGATTCGCTGCTTCGCGTGGTATCCAATATGCTCAGGATACAAATGACGAGCCGACTTTGTATTTCTCTCGCACGAATCAGGTACAATTCAACGATAAAATTGGAAATTTATACAACGCCATCTCGGGCACTAAGATGCTGGTAAAAAATGGTCAGATAGAACCTGGTTTGGAGAGTGATCCTGAACCACGGACTGCTTTGGCATTGAGTAAATCTGCAAAAGAATTAATCCTGATCGTTGTAGATGGACGCCAGAAAGGATTTAGCGAAGGCGCAACACTGCAAGAATTAGCTCAAATTATCCTCTCTATTGGAGGACAGAATGGCATGAATCTTGATGGAGGTGGTTCATCAACGATGGTTGTCGAAACTACAAACGGCGAACCCCGAGTTCTTAATTCCCCCATTAACAATGAAATCCCCGGGCGTGAACGAGATGTTGGCAATCATTTGGGTATCTTTGCCAGCCAGGTTGGCGCTAAGAGCAGTGAAGAAAGTAAGAAGAAGAAGGAGTAGGTTATTCTCCCATTATCTGAATGACAATATCGCGCTGGGGGGTGATGTCAAGTACATATGCTTCGCCGCGCGTCATTAACCAGATGGATGCAGTTTCAATCTTCATAAACACCCTCCTCTGATTCTGCATAAGCGATTCGCTTAAATTCCTGTTCTCTGGCAAGAAAGGAATCGACAATCGCCGGATCGAAGTGTTTATCTCTTCCGTCAAGGATGATATCCATTGTATCTTGGTGAGTTCGGGCACCTTTATATACACGCTTGGATATAAGAGCATCATTGACGTTCTCTATATAAGTTCGGGTAAGAATATCGCGATACTTTCCATTGTAGATTAAATCATTCGTGATGATATTGCAGTAGTCTCGGACACGTTCAAGATGCGCGCCTGTTTCCATATCTCGGAATTCAGCCATTTTTGCCATAGCGTAGATGATTGCCAGTTGGGCTGCCGAAATTTCGCGCACTTGCTCATGTACGCGACTCTCTAACTGAGAATTGTAGTCCTCGATCTGTTTGCGGTAATGGATTTGTTGATCGCGCAGTTGTTTTTTCTCCAATGCGGCAGTGATGCGGGCATTGAACAAGATGTTGTTGATGGGCTTGATAAGATAATCTTCTGCGCCTATTTCGATACAATGGGCGATGGCTTTCATGTCATCCATGCCGGACATAACAATAATCGGCAGATGGTGTAAAATCTCGCTGGTTTTGAGTTGTTCGAGCACTTGATAACCGTTCATTTCCGGCATCATAATATCCAACAATACTAAATCAAATTGTGAATTGTTTATCATTTCAAGTGCCTGCCGTCCATTTATGGCAGCCGACACTTTCAAGTTGCGCCGTTCAAGACGATGAATGAGTATCTCACGATTGTTTTCATTATCATCTACAACGAGCACAGATCTTACAGAATCTATCATAATAGTTTTTCGATTTTGGTAAGAAGTTTTGGGAAGTCAAGCGGCTTGATTTCGTATTCATCACAACCGGCTTGCAAGGCTTTACTGCGGTCATCGGAAAGGGCGTGAGCGGTAAGCGCAATGATGGGTATTTGCTGCGTAAGCGGATTAGCCTTGATACGCCGTGCAGCTTCCCACCCATCAATTACAGGTAAGCTTAAATCCATCAATATAATATCAGGGGATTCGTTTTGAGCCATATCCATCGCTTGATTTCCGTCGATTGCAATAATGGTTCCGTAACCATGCCGCTGTAATCTTCTGGAAAGCATATCGCGATTCATCTCATTATCCTCTACGATTAATATCTTCGCCATTATCTTTCCTTCGATATGGGCTATGCCTCTAAAAGATGGTATGATGCCAGAACAAAGAGCCGCCCCTAATCCACTATGGTTATACCCCGAACAACCTAACTTGACAAGACCCGAAAATCATTCGTAGACTAATAGTTTAGCAGGTCAGAAAAGACAAAAAAAAGAGATGTTCTGTGAACATCTCTTTTTTGAGAATTAATTCGTTAGAGAGGATATCACGCGCTCAAAGCCATTGCGCCTTCGTTGCCGTTCATGAAACTCAGCAGATCATTGGCACTAACGCCCAGGACAGAATTCCGGGCTGGATCATGTACGGTGTATTGCCCGGTTTTGGAATCGTAGGCGGTTACCACGACAAAATGCTTGGTGGCAAAACCAGGTGCAGAATTGTTATCGATGCCGCTGTCTCCCGTCCACGGTAGAGGAGATTTTCCCTCAAAGGTGCCGCTGACGATAACCTTCGCCCCAAAATCCAGCTCGCTGCGAATGGTTTTAGTGTCTGCCTTAATGATCTCAGCTTGAGCGCCGGCAGCCTTGGCACCTTGCAGCAAGTCATCAAAATTCGTAAAGGTATTATGTTCAGTTTCGGAACGCTGACCGTTAGCATCCACACCGTCGCGGGCGGGATCCTGTACCATGCTCAAGCGAGCCATATCGATTGCTTTTCCGGCGGAGGTGTCTTTCGCTTCTCCTTTAACAGTCAAGCCTAAGGCATGCAATCCCATCATAAGCGAAGCAGGTCCGCAATCTGCATTAATCCCATCCCCACCATTGGCTTTTTCGGCATTGAATTGATTGACTTGGAGACTATTCTCTGCCAGAACTGGGCTTGCACCTTGGGTCATTTGTGCTTGGGTGTCCATCGCAAGGAGTTTTTCGATGAGTGTCAACATGAGCGGCATCATCATGCTTGAAGATGAGAATCCAAAATTGCTTGCTGTGCTCTCCGTCTCGCTATCCAATCCTCCCAAACTGCCTAAGCCCTGACTTAACCCTGAATTTCCCATGCCGGAGATCATCAGCATCAATATATCCTTAAAGTCGGATTGGGATGTCTTTGAAGAATTTGACGATGTCTGCGAAGTTAACGCGCTTAAACCGCTCAAACCACTTAAACTGTTCAGGCTGCTGTAAGTTGAAAGCGGATTAAGAGGCTTTAAAAAAGAATAATCATCCATAATTAAATTAATTGTAGCCGGATGATGTTCCGGCTACTGTAAAAGATAGATATGTTAGGCGTAAAAAAGATGTGAATTAATTTATGGATAGGTGATTGTCCAACCAGTTGGCAACATCCATCATTGCCTGTTCAGCGTGAACATCGTTGTGCGATTCATGGTAACCGCCCGGATATTCGATCCGCTGCTTGTCGCTTGATGAGACTTTCTCGATAAAAGTCTGACTGCTTGGTGCAGGAGTGATCCGGTCAGCACTGCCCTGCAGGATCAGAATCGGCATATGCAGGTCGGCGGCATGGGCATTTGTCCAATCCATCGTTGCCAATAACTCGGTACCCATGCGGGCACTGGCAAGACTGTGAACGAGGGGATCATTAATATATTCTTCGACCACTTCCTTCTTGCGCGAGATAGCGCTGGCATCAAGGTTTGTCGAGAGTGTAAAACCCGGGACGATCGAAGACATCATCTTTGCGAGCAAAATCAGGACTGGCGAGGTATTGATCGCAAGAGAAGGTGCCGAGGCAATGATGCCCTTAATGTTTTGCGGATAATATAACACGTAATCCAGCGCCATTAAACCGCCCAGGCTGTGCCCATAAATATAGACAGGCTTATCTGGTTCCATATCGACAACCATCTGGACAAAAATACGCAAGTCTTGGCGGTATTCGTCCCAGTTGTTGATATGTCCGCGTTTCCCGGAGGAATGCCCATGCCCGCGATGCTCTAAGGCATACACGTTGTATCCGCGTGGGACGATTGTATTGATGAGTGCTGGATACCTGCCACAATGTTCTCCGATACCATGAACGAGGATGACAGCGGCTTTCTTCTCTGTTTCAGTTTCCCAAACTTGATAAAAGAGATCAATCCCGTCAGAACCCTTAAAAATGCTATTACGATTCTTCATTCTTCTTATTCCAGATCCGCATCGCTGTTATTGCCATGAAACCCCATGTTGTCAGCGCAGCCAGAGCGATTTTTGTGACATCGATCACAGGTTGAACGTGGACTCCTTCAGATGTAGCAATGACGACTGCGACAGGACGTGAAAAAGCCTGTCCACCACCGCCGCCGCCACCCCCATATCCACCACCATTACCACAGGCACAAGAGCATTCTTCGTCCTCACCATCTTCCTCATCTGTTTCGCATTGGCAGGGCTCGTTGCTTTCACCTTCGCCGATACCAAAGCCCATCACTGAGACGACCTCAGCCGTTGGGATGATGAGAGTATCTCCTTGCTTAATAGGCATGCCATATACAGAAGAGACGTCTGCCGTTGAAAGAAACCTGCTCATTATGTCGTGGACCAAATCGAGGTATCCATTGCTAATATCTTGTTTTTCTTCTGTTGATTCGGTCATAATCATTACCTCCTGACCTTAGAAAATATATATAAAACGGATGTCGTTAATAGTCCGATTCCGATAATAAACCAGAGCGTCAGGCGAGTTACATCGCGTACGCCGATTAATTGTGCCGGCTTTCCTGGAACTTTTACCCTCAGCGCAAATGGTCGATTCCAAATAAAACCGCCCAGGCGTGGAATCTGGACGATGAGGGCGCGTGAAAGGGGGGTGATGGTGTATTCTCCATGTTGGATTGGAACGCCGGTCTCATTTCGATTAGATAAGATGGGAGTGGACATAGATGTACTTCTTCTTATTCGCCATCTTTGACGAAGATATTCAGAAGGAAGGAAACAATACTGACAACGATGGATCCCCAGAAGGCGGGCCAAAAACCATCCACAATGAAGTGAAATCCGAACATTTGTGCAAAGTAAGAAGTCAGCCAAAGCACTGCCGCGTTAACCACCAATAGGAACAATCCCAAGGTAAGAACGATGAAGCCGCAGGATAAAAAAGTTAGAATAGGACGGATAACGGCATTTACAAGACCGAGGATCAAAGCCGTAATTGCCAGAACGATCAGCGCATTGCCCTCGACTTCAATGCCAGGTACCACTTTGGTGGCAATGAATAAGGCAACGGCTACAACCAGCCAGCGAATGACAAATTTCATAATCTTTCTCCTTTTCAAAAAATGAGATAAATTTTTAATCGCCTGGTTTTATTGTACTCCCTTAACCAGACAGGGTCAATAATGATATCGTTGTGTTTTTTGAGATGAAGCGCAATCTTTTTCAATTGATGAGGGTATGATAAAATAGTACCATGAAAGACCATGGAACAAAACGACTCAAAGCAGACCTAACCCTGCTCTTTGTAGCCATTATTTGGGGGAGTGCGTTTGCTGCGCAGCGGGTGGCGTCCGCCCATTTGGGCTTTTTCCTTTTTAATGGTTTGCGTTTTCTCGTGGGTGCATTAACGGTATTGGCAATCATCTTGATCCGGCGGGAAGGATGGTTAAAGTCAATTACCCGCATCGAATGGATTTCAGGGATTTTGGGTGGCTTAATTATATTTATTGGGGCGAACACACAGCAAGCCGGTATCCGCTTTACGACGGCTGGAAAAGCGGGTTTCATCACCGGACTGTATGTCATTCTTGTGCCCATTATTTTGACTCTGAACGAAATCCGCTTAAGTCTGTTTAAGGGCAAGCAGCATATCCCCATGCACTGGTCAGTCTGGGCAGCATCCATCCTGGCTGTTGCAGGTTTATATTTACTCAGTGTTGCTGAAACCTTCTCGCTTTCGATGGGGGATGCGATTATCCTGGCAGGAACGATTTTCTGGGCGGGGCATATTCTTCTGATCGGGCGTTTCACCAATCGGGTAAATACCCTGCGTTTTGCCTTTGTGCAATATTTGGTCAGTGCAGTAATTAATCTCGCCTGCGGGTTATTCTTTGAATCTTCCACCTTACCAGGGTTAATTCCCGCCTGGTGGACGGTGTTATATGTAGGTGTCTTTTCAGTGGGAATAGCATATACGCTTCAAGTGGAAGGGCAAAAGACGGCGCCGGAAACAGATGCTTCCCTTATTCTTTGTCTGGAGGCGGTGTTTGGGGCTTTGAGTGGTTGGATCTTCCTCAGAGAAGCGATGACGCCTGTGCAGTTGATCGGCTGTGTCTTGATGCTGGCAGGTATGATTTTGGCGCAATTCTCTTCTTTTTCCGAGCGGAGGAATGCGGCTGCAGCGGCTGTCTTGGAGTTCCCTTCTGGGGTAAAATAAGGCTACAACGGAAAATCCGAATATGAACGACCAGGATTGGTATACTCATGAGGATCAACCAGACCAACCTCCCAATGATGGGTCGGGATGGTATCCTGATTCTTATGAACCGCATCCTTCTCCTGAGCAGCCCAGGCGTGCCTGGACGGTTGCGACCGGCTGCCTGGTTTTAAGTATGGTCTGTCTGGTAGGGATGATTGCTTTATCGATTGCGGGTGGGTGGTTATTCTTATATCCACGCTGGGAATTAAGACAATACCTATTTCCAGTGGCAGAAAACAATAAATGGGGTTATATTGACCGGAACGGTGATCCAAAAATTGCCCAATACTTTGACTACGCAGGTGAATTTCACGATTCTATGGGAGTGATTCGCATCGGGAATAAGTGGGGCTATGTGGATCCTTTTGAGAAATTCAGGATTGATCCAGCGTATGATGCGGCTCTGCCGTTTTCTGAAGGGCTGGCAGCCGTGAAACAGTATGGAAAATGGGGGTATGTTGATAAATATGGAAAGATGGTGATTCCACCCTGGTTGGATTTTGGAACGCCTTTCTCGGAAGGATTGGCGGCTGTGAAGGTGGGTGCAAAATGGGGCTTTATTGATAAAGAGGGCAAGCTTGCCATCAAATCCCAATATGATTATGTTGGTAAATTTTCTCAAGGATATGCCGCAGTGATATTTTTTCCAAAGATGGGCTACATTGATAAATATGGAAACATGGCTATCAACCCAAGCTATGAACCCTATGTCAATATTCGAGATTTTCCCCCTAAAGAAAATAATAATGATAAAAAAATCTATAATTGGCTTATTTACCAACAGTTAGGATATGAGGGCATTTTTGCGGTCGAAGGTGCCCCTGAATATGACGACATGAGCGCCTGGGCAGCCTTGAATGTCTCTGCCTTTTCAGAGGATCGGTCGCTTGCCAGGAATGCTGATAATAAATTACTGGGATATATCTCTTATGACAATATTCTAAACCGAGATTTTGTTATTCCTTCTCAATTCGAGGACGCATTTCCCTTCAGCCAAGGATTTGCAGCCGTTAAAATGAACAATAAAAAATGGGGTTTTATTGATAAAACGGGGTTATTGGTTATCGATGCTGTTTTTGATGATGCGTTAAGTTTCTCAGAGGGAAAAGCCGGAGTCAAGGTGGAGAAAAAGTGGGGATACATTGATACAGAGGGTAACTTTGCGATTGCTCC
>JBAXBF010000130.1:0-8577 GCA_037142095.1 Chloroflexota bacterium | reverse complement strand
CTGACTTCGCCTATGCTGCCCAAAAATATCAAAACAATCATGACGAATTCGGGTAAATATGCTTACTATACACCTGGATTGTTAGATCGAAAAATTCACTTTGCCTCCATCGAAGATTGTGTCCGGTCAGCCATCGAAGGCTTTGTGATTCGGGAAAATGAACTATGGCGTTAATATTGAATGGATTGCAATTCGGGGCAGGAGAAGCACAAGGACAGATTTTAATAAGCCGGGAACCGCTCAGTTTTTGGGGCGGATATGATTACCAATCGGGTGAGATCATCGACCGGAGACATCCTCTCTCAGGACAAATTGCGGCAGGAAAAATCTTAGCCATCCCCTTCACACGTGGATCAAGCACAACGACGGCTGTGCTGCTCGAAGCGATTCGAGCCGGAAAAGCACCTGCTGCCATAATCACAACCAATATCGATCGTTTTCTTGCACTGGCCTCGATCGTGGCAGACGAATTGTATGCTATATCGATCCCAATGGTAGCCCTCAATCAACAGGATTTTTCCAATCTGGAATCTGAAGCATGGGTAGAAGTTAAAAATGATGGCAAGATTGAATTCCTTTCAATGAAGTAACTCCCTAATATCCGTTTTTTTTATTCCGAATAAGCTTGTTCTCTATCGATTTTTCCCATTGCCAGAGCTTCATTGAGTAAGTCAAAATTGCACCTCCGTTTGAAAAACAAAGCGGCGTAATTCCGCTGAACCTGGAAACCAACACATTCATCAATCTGTCAATATCCTCTTTTTTTTCACAACTTCCCGAAGCTATAAGAGGATCAAACTCTGTTTGGTAGATTCACTATTCCCTGTACTCGTCCAACCTTGCCATCTTCCAACATGACTTTGATACCATGCGGATGTACAGGACTCTTGGTCAGAATCCGCGCAACAATTCCTTCGGTCAATATCCCCGATCTCTGGTTTTGCTTTTCTACAATTTGTACGCGTATTCCCGGGATGATTTCATTTCTTTTTGGTATATTCATTTTATTACCATTCACATTTCTATTCGTTTATCTTTGGGAAAATCTTCATTTTCCATAAGAGTTCATTCTATCATCCTTTGTTCAAATTAGTTCGAGGACATTTTCAATTATAATGATTGAGTTTGGTTACATACATATACTACGAAACGAAAGAATGAATGGCTATGAATAAAAGCCAGGTATATATCCCTTATGTAAAAGGAAATCAAATATATGAAAAACTTCATTGTTCTTGGAGTGATTGCCGCATTCGGTACCGGGGTCACTATCGGGATTCAGTCCACTCTGAGCAGCCGTATAGGTAGTCTGATCGGTTCTATCCGGACTGGTTTGTTAACCAATTTAATTGGTGGAATAATTGCGGGGCTGATAGTTTTGATCTTATATCTAAATCAAGGGATTGAATCAATGCAAATTCCGAAAAATGCAGTTATCATGTTAGTCATCGCCGGTTTTATCGGTATTTTGATTATTACTGGAATCTCTTTCGCTTTACAGCGCACCGGCGTAACCGCCGGGATAGCGGCGGTTATTTTAGGACAAATGCTTATTTCCCTTATCGTCGACACTACCGGTTGGGGTGGTGTAAAACCTATTCCATTAGATATCCAACGTATCATCGGATTAGCAGTTATGGCGGCAGCAGTTTTACTCCTTTTGCCGCGCAGCCAGTAATGAAAAATTTGTTATAACAATTATTTAGCCCCTCAACTAAATTAAGTGATAAAATTGAGATAACCATATATTCTGTAAAACAGGATTTAAAAAACAGATTACTTCAATGAAGTCATCTCGAAAGGAAAAATATGAATTATTTACCCTCAATCACACGTTATGATACAATGCAATACCGGCGAAGCGGGCGCAGTGGTTTAAAACTTCCATTGATATCCCTGGGATTATGGTATAACTTCGGTGGTGTTGATTCGCTGGAAAACATGCGAAAAATGATCCGAAGTGCTTTTGACATAGGGATCACCCATTTTGACCTGGCAAATAACTATGGGCCACCACCAGGGTCCGCCGAAGAAAATTTTGGCAGAATTTTTGCCCAAGATTTGGCTCCCCATCGGGATGAGTTAATCATCTCTTCGAAAGCCGGTTATTATATGTGGCCAGGACCTTATGGAGAATGGGGTTCTCGCAAATATCTGGTTGCCAGTCTCGACCAAAGCCTGAAACGCATGGGATTGGAATATGTAGACATATTCTACAGCCACCGTTTTGACCCTGATACTCCTTTAGAAGAAACAATGGGGGCACTGGATTATATAGTTCGGAGTGGACGCGCCCTTTACGTCGGCATCTCAACTTATGATCCTGAACAAACCCGCAAAGCATCAGCCATTCTCCGTAGTTTAGGAACACCCTGCTTAATCCACCAGCCGCGCTATAATATGTTTGACCGCTGGATTGAGAACGGGCTTTTGGAAACACTTACGGCAGAAGGGATAGGATGTATTGCTTTCTCACCATTATGCCAGGGGATTCTGACCGACAAATATATTAAAGATATTCCCGAAACATCACGCGCCGCGAAGTACGAAGGGAAATTTTACTGGGGTGACAGTGTCAGTAAAGAGCGCGTTGACAAAGTAGTGAAACTAAATCAGATTTCAAAAGAACGCGGACAAACGATGGCACAAATGGCAATTGCATGGGTTCTTCGGCACAAGGGAATGACATCTGCACTTATTGGCGCAAGCCGTGTCCGCCAGATCGAGGAAGCGGTAGCAGCTCAGAAGAATTTGGATTTCAGTGCTGAAGAAATAAAAGCTATTGATGCAATTCTCGCATGAGGAACTCTTTTTTTAATGGAAGTCTCATCGATGTTATTAATTTTTCATGTTCGTTTGTAAGCGATAGGTATTCATATCCAATCGCAGAATATTAGAGCAACTATAGGAGGAAAATTATGGCAGGAATATTTGAGATCAAAAAGAGCAAAAGTGGACAGTTTATGTTTAATCTCAAGGCATCCAATGGGCAAATTATTCTAACAAGTGAGTTATACCAAGAAAAAGCCAGTGCCCAGAACGGGATCGAGTCGGTTAAGAAAAATGCAAGTATCGCCTCTCATTTCGAGGAGAAATCTTCAAGCAAGGATGAGCCTTATTTTGTCCTCAAGGCTGCGAATGGTCAGGTTATTGGTAAAAGTGAAATGTATTCATCCAATGCAGCCATGAAGAAAGGGATTACTTCCGTTCAAACCAATGCACCTGAAGGAAAAATTGTTGATTTGACCGACAAAGAATAGTATTTTCGCTAATATTTAACACCTAGAATCCCCAGAGTTATTAAACCTGATAACTCTGGGAATGTATTGTTAAATCGTTTTTATATACGAATTCCAACACGATATCGAAGGAATAACACAGATGCGTAATGAGAATCCAACCGTATATTCTACTGAATGGGATCAAGTCTGCCTTAAATGCAAAAAACCTCTACAGAAATGCTCTTGCAGAATCCATGTTCAACCCAAAGGAGACGGTGTCGTCCGTATACAACGCGAATCAAAAGGACGTAACGGCAAGACGGTAACGGTTCTAAGTGGAATATTGGAAAAGAATGAGACATTACGAGATCTCCTCAGTGATCTGAAGCGGATATGCGGCTCTGGTGGAACTCTTAAGGATGGTGTGATCGAGATTCAAGGGGATCATCGCGAAAAGTTATTAGAGGAGTTAAAAAAGCGCGGTTATAAAACGAAAATAGCCGGTGGCTAATATGGAGGAATTAACATTGGAAGATCAACATTCCAACGTTGGGGTTTCATTATTACAAATGCATCGTTGTATCACCCGGGGTATTGCTACATCGGTTTTATCAAGCCAAACCTTTCATGCAAGGGGTTTTCCAGATATAGACGCCCACGATGGATTTATTAATTATTTAAGAAGTCTTGTATCCGTATTAGACGCGCATCATTTATTAGAGGATGAAATTTTATTTCCCTGCTTTAAGGGTGTTATACCGGAAGCTCCTTACGATCTACTAACATTTCATCACAAGATTATCATCCCATTCATCGAGGAAATTCAGCAAATCACAAATCAGGTAGCCGAAAACGAATATCATGATAAGCCTCTTAATCAGTTGAATACTGCCTTAACTAACCTGGAAAAAATTTGGTTACCGCATATCTTCATTGAAGAAATGCACTTCACTCCCGAAGCGATTGAAGACCTATTAAGCAAAGAAGTACATGGAAAACTCTCTATTGAACTCGCCGAATACAGCCAGCAAAAAACAGGTCCTGATTATTTAGTAACGCCTTTTATTTTATATAATCTGTCGCCCAAAGATAGGGAAAGTTTTTCTAGAAATTTGCCGCCCATTGTAATACAGGAATTAATCCCCATAACCTGGAAAGAAAAGTGGCAATCTATGAAACCATTTTTATTGGATTAGTAACTTCTGATTGTATTGGAACTAAAACCAGCAGTTCAAAGACCAGAAAATAATCAATTTGTATACGTGAGGTCCTAATGAAAATACGTGAAACACCAGGGTTAACCTTCGATGATGTTCTGCTTGTCCCCGGACGTTCCGCAATCGCCAGCCGTTCGGCGGTTAATACGAGCGCACGCCTTACAAACCGTATCACGGTTGCGATCCCGATCATCAGTGCAAATATGGACACAGTAACAGAATCCGAAATGGCGATTGCGATGGCACGCGCCGGAGGTTTAGGGGTTATTCATCGTTTTATGTCTGTCGAACGCCAGGTAACGGAAGTTGTGCGCGTCAAACGTAAAGAATCGTTTGTAATTGAAAATCCGGCTGCCATTGAAATGGATCAACCAATCAGTGCCGCCCTGGAACTGATGGATCGCATCAAAGTAGGCGGTTTGATTGTGAAAGATCACGCTGGAAAACTGGTGGGTATCCTCACGAACCGGGATATTTTGTTTGCGCCTGACCATCAAGCCCCTGTATCAGCAATCATGACTCCCCGCGAACGACTGGTTACATTGACTGCTGTTGATATATCAGGGGCAGACCTAGAAACAGCCCGTGTTTTGATACACAAACATCGAATTGAGAAGCTGCCATTGCTCGACTCCCATGGAAATGTGATTGGTATTATTACAGCCAAGAACATTCTCAAGCATTCGCTTTACCCGCAAGCCACGAAGGACAACAAAGGACGCTTACGGGTTGGAATCGCAGTCGGGGTTAAAACAGAAGACTTACACCGGGCAGAAGCGTGTGTTGCTGCCGGTGCAGATATTATCGTCCTGGACATCGCCCATGCTCATTCAGACCACGCGATTAAGATGGTTTATGAATTAAAGAAGCGGTTCCCAGATGTTGATCTCATCGCCGGAAATGTTGCCACCGGTGACGGCGTACGAGACCTGGCTGAAGCCGGGGCAGATGCAATCAAAGTCGGAGTCGGCGCAGGATCCATCTGTGTTACCCGAATCGTTACCGGCTTTGGCGTCCCACAACTCACCGCGATTATCGACTGTGCTGTGGCAGGCAAAGAACTCAACATTCCCATCATCGCCGATGGAGGACTGCGTACGAGCGGAGATATTACCAAAGCCATTGCTGCCGGAGCACAAACAGTGATGGTTGGCAGCCTGCTGGCAGGTACAGAAGAAAGTCCTGGCGCCCCTGTGGTACGTGATGGGCAAAAAGTGAAAATCATCCGCGGTATGGCATCCTTGACGGCAAATATTGACCGCCAGAGCGTCGAAAAAGGGATTGTGGTTGAACCAGCGGATTGGGAGCAGGTTGTGCCAGAAGGCGTCGAAGCCGTTGTGCCTTACCGGGGTGAGGTAGCAGATATTCTTCATCAATTAGTGGGTGGGTTACGCTCTGGAATGAGTTATGCAGGCGCCACTACTATTCCAGAATTACAAGAAAAAGCAGAGTTTGTACGAATCACTGCGGCAGGTGTACGTGAGAGTGGTTCACATGACGTGCAGAGAATAGGATAAAACAATTGTTTTATCCTTCATCAAAAATACGGTATCGATTTGATTGGCATAAGGATTCATATAGAACTCTTGGATTCTTATTAATCTTGTGGTATAGTTCATATTAACGTGAAATTTCTAACCTATCGAGAAATAATATTGTTTAATAAACTAATTATAATTGCATAGAGCGGGAGAGGCTATGAGCGCGAGAATCTTGGTTATTGAAGACGATGAAGAAATCTTGAAGTTTATTCGCCGTGGGCTTGCCTATGAAGGATATCAGGTAGATACTGCTTCAGATGGTCCTGCCGGGTTAAATGTTGCGCGCAGCACCCCACCTGACCTGGTGGTCCTGGATTTAATGCTGCCCGGTATCGATGGACTTGAAGTGTGCCGACGGCTGCGTACTGGCGGTAGTACACCCATTATTATTCTAACGGCAAAAGATACAGTCAATGACCGCATTTTGGGCTTGGATATGGGAGCAGATGATTACATGACCAAGCCATTTGAACTGGATGAGTTATTAGCCCGTATTCGGGCTTTATTGCGCCGGCTTCAGCCTACCAAACCACAGATTTTACGCTATTCAGATGTTGCCTTAGATACCGGCACACGGCAGGCAATGCGTTCCGAACGCATGATTTCGCTAACTGCTAAAGAGTATGAATTGCTAGAACTGTTCTTACGACACCCTCGTCAAGTACTCACACGTGATACCATCTTCGATCAGGTATGGGGATATGACTTCGGAGGCGAAAGCAATATCATAGAAGTCTATATCCGCTATTTACGTCAGAAACTAGAATCGGAAGGAGAGAAGCGCCTGCTCCATACTGTGCGCGGTATGGGTTATGTGCTGCGAGAACCCGATTAATGTCCCTACGGGCACGCCTAATCTATCTTTACACTTCAATTGTAGGAGGAATACTCCTACTGTTGGGCGTTGTCTTTTTCCAAACGGTCAGCTACATGTTGTTTAATCAAGTCGATGATATGCTGATCGAAGCGTACCAAAGTGCCCTGCCAGCATATGAGAGACGTTCTTCCGGATTTGCAGGGCTTAACTTTTCGACAGATGTTGGCTTCTCATCTGCTGTTTCTTTTCAAGTATGGAATCCAGATGGAAAACTCCACCAGGCATGGCCGAATGCCGCTTATTTAGACCAACCATTAGATGACCAAAACTACCTTTCCAGTACTCCTATCTTCAGGAGCTTATTTTACAATGGCACCCATATTCGAGTTCTAACCATTCCTCTTCAAATCGGTGATCAAGAAATGGGGACCATGCAGGTCAGTGCCAGCCTTGAGGTCGTCGATTCTACCCTGAACCGTCTGCTCTGGATTCTTGTGGGTGGCATGGCTGCGGCTATGATCTTGGCGGCAACAGCAGCATGGTATTCCACACGACGTGTATTTATCCCTCTCAATACAGTAACTCAAACAGCCCTGCAAATAACCCAGGCAGATGACCTTTCACGTCGTATTCCTAGCTATGGTCTTTCCGACAATGATGAAGTCGGGCAATTGATCAGTGCATTCAACCAGACGCTGGGTAGACTGGAACAATTATTCCAGCAACAGAACCGATTTTTGACTGATGTGGGACATGAGCTGCGCACACCCTTAACTGTGATTAAGGGGAATGCCAGCCTCATGCGGCGCATAAAAATTGCCGATACAGAATCTTTGGATAGTATTTCTAATGAGGTTGACCGCCTCACTCGGATGGTTAACGGTTTACTTCTGCTGGCTAAGGCTGAATCTGGCAAACTACCTCTCGACCGGCGACTTGTCGAACTGGACTCGCTTTTATTTGAAATCGTTAACGATATGAAAGTAATATCGGGTGACCGGTTGATCTTCCGGTTTGCAGATGTAGATCAAATCCTCATTTGTGGGGATCGAGATCGGTTGAAACAAGTGTGGGTGAACCTCATTGGTAATGCAGTAAACCACACACCCGATGGTGGAGAAATTATCATTGGCATGAAAAAGATGGAAGATAATCGTGCCTGTATTTATGTCAAAGACACAGGAAGCGGCATTCCTCCTGAAGATTTACCCCATGTGTTTGAACGGTTTTACCGGGCTGAGAAATCTCGCACACGCTCCGGGAGTTCAAAAGGGTTCGGATTGGGGTTATCCATTGCTTATTGGATTGTGCACCACCATGGGGGGCAGATCGAGGCTGAATCGAAAGAGGGTGAAGGTGCAAAGTTCACCGTCTGGCTACCGATGGCAACCGAAGAATGTTCACAAGAATAAAGGCATGCACGATTAAACCGCAATAATAATGACAGATGCGATGATCGCAAACAACACCGCGATTCCGTCCCGCCAACCAAAAATAAGCTCGCTCAACGAAGTACGTTGATTTTTGCTGTGAAAACCGCGCGCATCCATCGCCAGGGCAAGTCGTTCCGCTCTCCTTAAGCTAAGCAGAAATAATGGGACAATCAAGGGCACTATTTGGCGAACACGTCTAATGATTCCGCCATTGTGAAAATCCCAATCGGCACCCCGGGCAGCCTGGGCTTTCGTGATGCGTTCCATCGAACGTGCCAAAAAAGGAAGAAAGTTCAAGGTAACTTCAATCGCTAAGATAATATCCTGGACTGGCAACTTAAGCCGTGC
>JBAXBF010000129.1:0-8587 GCA_037142095.1 Chloroflexota bacterium | reverse complement strand
TATGCCTGGTGATGTATTTTTACGTGGGGCGAAAGACTGGCTTGAATCATGAAATGTAATAGTAAAAAAGAGCGCAGCCATATCTCTGCGCTCTTTTTTATTTGATAAAATAATACTACTGGAACAGTTTGAGTAAGAACTGCGGGGCGACATTAGCTTGCGCTAACATAGCAGTAGCCGTCTGTTGGAGAATGGCGTATTTACTCGCTTCCACCTGTTCTGATGCCATATTCGCATTCATAATACGGTTATATGCCGACTCAGTGTTCGTGTACTGCACCTTAAGCGTGTCTTCTTTGAAGATCAACCTTGCCTGGAACGAACCAACGTCCATTATTCCGTTTCGTACTTTGTTGAGAGCGCTGTTAATGACAGTAGTGAAATCTCGTGCGATGTCACTCGTTGCTACGGATATGGAACCGCCGTTTGTTGCAGAAGTAACTAGATTAGCATTCAAATCAACAGCGTAGAATCCAGTGGTACCCCCTGCATTAGCCGAGAAATTGAAACCAATGGAACCACCATCCGCATCAACCAGAATGTGAAGGGCAGGATTATTCATCGGAGAACCACTGATGGCATTGCCATTGACATAACCAGTTCCAGAGAGGGTAGTCAGGGAAGAACCACTTAGTAAAGGATTGCCGTTCCACTCGCTCTGCCCGACGAGTTGATCGATTTCCTGAACATAGGCTTCCAGTTGAGCCTGAACAGCCTCACGTTCCTTGGGACCGATGGTATCCCCAATCGCTTCCATTGTTTTAGCCCGCATCTTTACCAAGATTTCCTGGATTTTGAGAAGACCAGACTCCATGTTTGAGATAAGATTTCTAGCATCCCCCATCGAGCGCATGACAACTTCGAGACTTTGGCGACGCACATCAAAGGTAGTCGCCAAGTTCATACCCGCGGGATCCTCGTACGCATAGTTTAGGCGTTTACCAGTCGCCAGACGAGTTTGGTGCAGAGATAAATTACGATTAATATAATCCAAGGAATTCATAGCGTTGAGTGCGCCAATATTTCCTGCAATTCTAGTGAGATCAACATTTCCAGCCATTTCAAACCTCCATTCAATTTGAATGTTATCCTTAACGATTATTTACTATGATTAGATTTTAGCAAACAAATGGCGGGAGGATAATAAAGTTCGTATAAATCGCGTTGAAAATTTATGTGAATCGTACGTTAAAAATGTGTAAAGAGAATAAACGTATTCTTAAATAATATAACAAGGTAGCTTGAACATAATTTTGACGTCAATGAAAAGTAAATTTTATTTTTGCTATTCTTTGACAGATGGAAAATCAGCGTTGTAAATTTCACCCACGGCATCAATCATCGCTTTATAGTTCTCTGGCTTGACAGGAGGGTTGATCTCGCTTGATGTATCGATGAATATTCCTCCCGTTTTGAGAACATTCGTTTCAAGAATCAGGCGATGAACCTCATTACGAACCTGCTCAGGCGTTCCCCTCTCCATTAAATCTATACCATCCAGCCCACCTGCCCAAACATGCTTAGGCCAGGCATGGTGTAATTCTACGATATCCATCCCTAGAGCAGGCTCTAGACAATAAAAACCGTCTACACCGCAAGCAACAAGATCCGGTATGACTTTCTTCCAATTTCCATCGCTGTGATAAAGCACTTTTATTCCATGTTCGTGCCAAGCATCAGTCAATTGCTTTACATAAGGGAAATGTAAATTGCGTAAGTAAGTTGGACTGAAGATAGAGCCAGTCTTTGAGGCAAAATCTTCAGCAATGAGGACAACCGGAGAGAGGGCAGGATCTGCCACGGCATGTACCTTTCTTACGTTGTGTTTAATAACTGCATCCAGATAATCAACAACAACACCAGGGCTTTTATCATAAAGATAAGTGAATATCTCTAAACCCAAGTTTGACCAACAATCACAAAAACCAGAATTGATACTCCAATCAATAATAACCGTATCTCCAACGAGATTCTGTATACCTTTCATGTAATCATGATATTCAGAACGAACCTGCTCTGCAATAAACGGGTTTGAATTTAGCATATGTATCTTTCTGAGTAGATATTCTCTCGCTCCATCAACATCACTAAAAGGTCGCCCAACAATCGCTAAATACCAATCATCGGTCTGGATAGTAAAACCATCCTCGTTAACATAAGTTGTCTTACCAAGAGGAGCAAAAGGAGGGAAACAAGCATCTAATGTCTTACGGATAACTTCACAAATATCTTCCTTTGTAAAGTTAAATCCATCTATCATCTTTCCCGTGTACATGGAAATAACCTGTGGGTTATAACTTAGCTGTTCGTGAATCACAGCACGATCCACAGATTGGCAGTTTAACGTTCGTTCAACACGTTCCCGTTTTGAGAGTATGTCTTTGGAAAAGATTTTCTCGAATGTAGCCATGTTTTCCTATTAACCAGATAATTTTTTATTATTACCCTTTCACAGCACCTGCTACCAAACCCTGGATAAAGAAACGCTGCCCAAAGAGATAAAGAATTAACATAGGCAAACTGGCTAATAACATTCCTGCCATAGAAACAGGCACTTCGCTATTGTAACGGGAACCGAACAGGGTGATTCCAACCATAAGAGTACGCAATTCGTCTTTGTTTAATAAAACAAGCGCTGTCAGCAAGTCATTCCATACCCATAAAGTATTCACGACAACCAATGTTACAATTGCGGGTGCAGCTAATGGTAGAATAATTTGCACCAAAACCTGAAATGTTGATGCTCCATCTATTAACGCAGATTCAATAATCTCCATCGGTATACTGCGGAAGAAATTGGTTAACATGTAAATCGAAAAGGGTGTAACCAAACCAGCATAAACGAGAATAGCACCCGGGTAAGTGCCGATCAACTTTAGCCTAGTCAATAAAATGAACATTGGAATAATCATCACCACTGGGGGAATTACCATTAATGCGGTATTGATCGTCTGCATCATCGTTTGACCCGCAAATTTTCGCATGCGCGCAAGCGCATACGCTGCCAGAACAGCAGTCAAGGTTGAGAAAAGCACGGCACCAACAGATAGAATAACGGTATTACTAAACCATAGGAAGAATCTTCCGTTCCGCAATGCAATATCGAAGTTTTCCAGTGTAATAGGGTTGGGGAAATTAAATTTGTTCAGTGAGTAACCCTGACGGGTTTTAAACGCCGTTATTAGCATAAAGTACACTGGGAACAAGACTGTGAAACTGGCAAAGAGTAAAGCCAGGTGTTTAAAGGCAGAAGTCCAATGAAAATGATGATGGAATAATCTATTTTTCATGAATTTCTGCCTTCATTGGATTGAGAATGGACACGGAAAAGCGGGATGATCAAAACAAGTGTAATCAGGAACAAGATAACCGCCACTGCCGAAGCGATACCGGGAAGAGAGCTACGAAAAGCAAAATTAAATATATATAGCTCCATGATCTGGGTCGCGTTTCCTGGTCCGCCTTTTGTCATCACGAAAACAAAACCGAAAACCCAGGCAAGCATGGTGATAACACTAACGACTACAAAAAACTCGATCACATCTCTTAATTGTGGGATCGTGACATAAAATAAACGCTGCCACCAACCGGCACCATCGATTTTAGCAGCATCCTGCAATTCCTCATTGAGACTTAACAAACTTGCCTGAAAAAGGACGATTCCAAACCCCACTTCCCGCCAAATGATGACCCCCATCACAGACCATAATGCCAAATCCGCACTACCCAACCAGTCCCCTGCCAAAAACCTTAAGCCGATCGAACGCAGGGATTCATTCAGAATACCATTTAGTTGTAGGATATTATTGAAGACAATTCCCACTACTGGAATTGCAAGAATATAGGGCGCAAATAGGATAGTACGATATGTCTCCCAGCCGCTGACACGCTCATGCAACAAAACAGCAATGAGTAGTGCAATAGCAGTCATGATTGGTACCGCGATTAAGAGCTGTAGATTATGAGCGGCAGCCATATGAAAAGTAGTATCCTTGAAAACTTGTAAAAAGTTTTCAAAGCCAATAAAGGGACCACTCACGCCACGAATACGGTGCATGCTGAAATAAAAAACTGATGCAAGCGGATAACCGAATGTAAAGAGCAGCAGCGCCGCGGCTGGGAAGAGATAAAGATAAGGGGTTAAGAAATGAGTCTTAAGCATGAAGCTCTTTATACGTTCATTTCCTTTGTCCAAGCTTTATATTTCTCTGCCAAATCAGGATTTTGCTGTACCCATTTCTGCGTTACATCGTAAGCATTCTGTCCGGCTTGCTCGCCGGTGAACTTACCGGAAATAATATTCTGGGAGTTAACAAACATGGCATCCGTCCAAAACAAGGTGGGCATAAGGTTAGAAATGTAAGGAATACCAGCCGGATTCTTAACCCAGTTTTGCCAAATGTATTTTGACGTTGGATCCTGAATTTCCTTATCGCCGTCCCAAGTAGTGTAAGTGGGGAAGACTTTCACTTCATTGAATAAAGAAGTCATCACTTCGGAAGTACCCATAAACTTAAGCAGCTCCGCCGCAGCTTCCTTGCTTTTTGAACCGGATGCTATGCCAATGCCTTGTGTATCTACCATTGGCTTGCCTGCCATTTTTCCTTTACCACCGTAAGGGAAGACCATCGCCCCTACTTTCTCTGCACCAAGCATACTTTGCATCTTAGGAGCATGGCTGACTACAGCTTCTGTTATAGCACCCTTACCAGTGCCAAAGTTATCAATACCAGGGTAAAGGTCAATCGAGAGAAAATCATTGTTGATGAAACCTGCTTTCCATAAATCGCCCAAACGTTGCCACTGCTCCCAATATTTAGGTTCTCGCCAGTCTAAAACACCATTAAACAGACTCAATACTTCACCAGGAGTATCAAGGTTTTGAGCTAAAGAGTGCCCAAGATACCACTCACCCCATGGACCATCTTTCAGTCCGCCAATAATTGGGGTAAAACCCTTCGATTTTAGTTTATCACAAGCAGCCATAAATTCTTCCCATGTTTTGGGAGGCTGGTCGGCATTCAGACCAGCTTTGTCGAACATATCTTTATTGTATAGAATTATTGGAGAACACGCATACCAACCAACACGGTATTGCTTGCCTTGGAATATACTTAACACAGTAGCCCCAGAAGCCTTGAGCATATCATCTGGAAGCAAGCCGTTGAGTGGTTCGACATAACCCATCCAAACGCTTTCCATGTGATAGATTCCATTCCAGAAATACATGAGATCCGGGGGATTTCCTGAAGCTGAAGTGGTTTGAATGTCTGTAACAACAACACTACTATCGACTAGTGTAGTCTGAATATCTACCCCTGATTTCTGCTTATACAAATCAAGAGTTTTCTTTACCCAGGTTTCAAGTCCTGGAGCTTCTTGTTCGCCCCACCAATCCCAACGCAGTGATTTTGCAGATTGGGGTGCTGATGTTGGTGGTATTGCTGTCGACGCAACAGTTGGCACTACAGGGGGTGGCTTCGTGGCTGGCATATCAGTTGGTGCAGCACCACAGGCTTGTAATATACCAGCGACACTTGACGCAGCCAAACCAATTCCGGCTGCTTTTAGAAATTCTCGCCTGGTAATTTTCCTTAAGGACTCAGACATATTCATTCCTCCTTGGGTTTAGAAAAGAAAAAAGGGTTGGTTTCAATTTGTTCCGGATTCAGGGAATTTATATAATCCCTAATATCCAGTTGATAAACAGAGGCATTAATAGAATATTAACAAATAAGTACGGCTTTGTCAAGCCTTTATTAAGAGAACTTATTATAAATAATGTAATATTTTACTTTTATGATATAATTCATATTGATGAATATACTAATGTTTTATACAAATAGATACGAGAGAAACAAAAAGGGATCCTGATGGCAAATGATTACTTATTGACGATCTTAAAGCAAATTCATCACTCCGGAAAATTAACCCGTCGAGATATTGCCGAGCGTTTAGATATGAGTTTTAGTTTAGCATGTAAACTAACTTCTGAACTTACTTCAATGGGTTTAATTACGAACGTAGGACGATCTGAATCCGAAGGGGGCAGACCAGCAGATTTGTTTGCGCTCAATCCAAAAGCAGGATATATGATCGGATTAGAAATAGAGAGCACCTTCCAAAAAGCGGTTGTTGTTAATTTGGCAGGCGAAATTGTCTCAAGTTTGACTGAATCAACTCAGTTAGTGGCTGATCGTGAGATTGTTCTTAATTATTTAGAAAGCCTTGTGGCACGTGTATTATTTCACGCTGAATTACAAAGTGCTCCGATATTAGGTTTAGGGGTTGGATTATGGGCTTTAGTCGATTCCATTAATGGGACAATTGATTATTGGACAGAATCGCCTGGTTGGTCAACTACATGGAAAGATTTTCCTTTACGACAAGCCTTAGTGAGTCGCTTTTCCTGGCATCACGTCGTCATTGATGATATCGTTCGTATGTTTGGATTAGCAGAAGCAAACTTCGGAAATCATAGACAAAACGATGAAGATTTTCTTTTTGTTTTAGCTGATTCAGGCATAGGCATGGCAATCATGATAAATGATATGCCGTATATTGGAGAATCACATATCGCCGGTGAACTAGGACATATAACGATAGGAATTGGAACAACCCCTTGTGGGTGCGGGAATATCGGTTGTCTTGAGACTTTGGTTTCTACGAATGCAATTTTAGAACGAGTGCATCAAAGAATTAATGAATCACCTTACCTAGAAACAACTTTACCTTATAACAACCAAGTATTAACAATTCTGGATGTAATTAAAGGGGGGGAAAGCGGAGATAAGTTAGCTTACCAAATATTGACACAAGCTGGAGAATATTTAGGGAAGGGCTTAGCATTGGTATTAAATTTACTCGGTCCTCAATTGGTGGTAGTTGGTGGTATCCTAGCAACTTCACACCCATTTCTTGATGCAGTAAAAAGAATGATTAAATTACAAGCATTGAATAAAGTTTCAAGCGATTTGAGGATTGTGGAGAGTCAATTAGGAGAATTAGCCGGAGCATGCGGTGCAGCCAGTCAGGTATTGTTTGAGCTCTTCCAACCGGGAGAAAATAATATAATTTCTTCTTACCAGCATGGAAAAAATAATTCTTGATAGAGAGTACTTTTAAAAGCACCTTTTAATCTGAAGACTATCTCAATTATATAATTTATCCATAAAGTACCACAATTTACAACTATATTTATTGACATTATTATATTTCTTGGATATAATGATCTTGGATAATCCTTAATTATCCTGATTTAATAAAAAACTTGTTTCTTATGGAGGTGAAAATGCCTGGTCCTGGTATGGAATTAATTGGTGAAGAGGAAAAGAAAGCCTTATTGGAAGTGATTGAATCGGGGTATTTATTTCGTTATGGAAGTCCAGACAACCCTGCATTTAAAGCAAAAGTCTATCAGTTTGAACAAGAAGTTACCAAATTCACTGGTGCAGCTTATGGTGTCGCCGTCAACTCTGGGACTACGGCACTTCTTGTCGCCCTAAGCGGTTTGGGTATAGGACCGGGAGATGAAGTTATTGTGCCCGGCTATACATTCATCGCCAGCATGTCCTCCATAGTCTATGCCCGTGCGATTCCTATACTGGCTGAAGTGGACCACACTTTAAACTTGGATCCAGTAGATGTGGAAAAGAAAATCACACCAAGGACAAAAGCTATACTTGTTGTCCACATGTTAGGTAATTCTGCCCGTTTAGATGAATTAAAAGCGATTGCTGATAAGCACAACCTTCTCTTGATTGAAGATAGTGCCCAAGCGTTTGGTGCAAGTTACAAGGGACATAAACTTGGTTCAATTGGACACGCGGGAATTTATAGCTTTAATATTTTTAAAACCATCACTTCCGGTGATGGCGGAATGGTTGTAACCAGTGATGAAGAAGCTTACAGGCGTTTCTTCGCGTTTCACGATCAAGGTCATTCGCCAAATCGAACGGGGGTTGAAGTGGGACAACGTCCGTTTATTGGATTAGATTTCCGAATGACAGAATTATCGGCTGCTGTATTATTGGCTCAAATGAACAAATTAGAGTTCATTAGAACACACCTTCATGCCAATAAGAAGCGATTTAAAGAAGCTATTTCTGATATTCCAAATTTGGAGTTTCGTGAAATTCCTGACCCCGATGGCGAGTGCGCTACAATGTTGACAGTTTTTCTTCCAACGGAAGACATCGCCCGTAAGGTAGCAAAAGGTCTTAGTTCGAAAGTGATTGCTGATTCAGGTTGGCACGTATACTCCAATATGGAGCAAATCCTTGAAAAACGAACAATTACAGCCGAAAGGTGTCCATATACGTGTCCTTACTTTAAAGGACCTGAGCCGAAATACTGGAAAGGAATGTTGCCTCAGACCGACGCATTGTTATCCCGGGCAATTAATATAAGTATAGGCGTTTCAGATGCAGGATTAGGATCAGCATTTGGTGTCACAATGCGGGATGGTTTCGACCAGGTAGACCAGCGTATTGCAGAGTTCCGTAAAATCGTTAAAGAGTATCTCTAAACTGAATTTATATGAAAAATAAACCTGTTCGTTTGGGATTAATGGCAGTTTCTAGCCCTT
>JBAXBF010000128.1:0-8614 GCA_037142095.1 Chloroflexota bacterium | reverse complement strand
ATAATTGTGTACAATATTTCTAGTTATATCCAATTACTGTACATAAAAAGGAAGTTTTATGAACATTTCAACCAACGATCCGGACGTAATGAAAATTGGCGAGGCGGCGCAGATTTTAGGCGTTACACGGCGCACGGTATACCGTTGGATTTGGGGGGGTAAGCTGCCAGCCTCCAAGGTCGGCGGGTTACATTTCATCCAGCGTGCTGATTTACAGGCATTGCTTGATCAAGGTCGGATAAGCGCTTCTGATAGCGGTGAAAATCCTTCCATGGAAACAGACATCTTAAAATGCGGTGTCTGTTTTCGTTTAATTCAAAGCGATGCCCAGGTTGGGGGTGCCTGCGAGCAATCAGAGTGCGACATCGTTATTTGTACCCTATGTTGGTCACAAGGACTCCATTTTTGCGGGCAGCACCAACCCAACTTAAATCAAAAATGGAATGAGGCGCAGAAACGTTTCCAGGAAGGAAAGTTTCCACTCCTACTTAAAAGCAATACGGCTCGATTACGCGAGGTCAATTTTACAAGCCGCATCCAGATTCGCTTGATGCGCATCAATACCTTGATTCACCCGCTCAGTGGTGAGGTGCTTAAGATAGATCGCTGGGAAAATATCCTTGAGCAAAGCGATGAGCGCGCCCAACTGATGCAGTTGTTAGGCAAATATGTTCTCGATTCCGAAACCACCGATCAAATGCCGTTGAATATCTCGTTGCGTGGGCTATTACCTATGCAAAAAGGACAGAAAGGGAAGCCAGTAGAAATCCAGGTGAAAGTCCTCAGCCGTTTAAGCGAGATGTCCCACGATGGTTTTGATACCCAACCGTTAAGCGAGACCGAGTTGACCGCTCATCTGTTGCCCCTTGCCGAATACGCTCAGCGCAATCAGACGATCCTCATCCTGGTACTTGCTGCGACTACCGGCTGGGATGCGTCTGCCCGCAAAATAATGAGTGGAGAAGCGTCAGGTTCTGCCTTTGTCCACCATTGGCTGCTGCCCTATTTATACGACCTGGAAAGCGGTGAACTACTTTATCACCGGGGTGACGACCGGCTGCGCGGATATGCCGAGTTGTTCGCGCCGTTGCTGCCTTCCGAAGAGATCGAGGAGGTTTGCAAAGAAGCCCAGAATCTAATGCTGGTCTATGACAGTTTGACACTCGAATATGCCAGTGAGACGCTGCCCTACGCTCGTGAAACCTTGCAAAAAGCATTCGAACGCATGGCAGAAACGGGCAAATATGATCTTATAAAGGATGCCCAAAATGGTTTAGCGATCATTAGAAAATAATCCCCTTGGCTATAAATTATTTTTGTGCCCTCGGGTTTTTTATAAACATATTGACCAAAAACAAGCTCTAACACAGGAGGTATTTAAGAATGGTAGACATAAAACGTTCACTTAAGGATTACGGGCTTCAGATTTTACGGGAATTGCTCTCTCCAGGTAATAAAAAAGAAGAGGCAAGCGACTTGCCACATCCGGGAGCCAGTCTGGAGGACTTACAACTCGACGATCTACGCCGTGAGAAGATACGCCTTGAACAAGAAGAACGCAAAATGCTGGCGCGCCTCAAGGAAGTGGAAAAACAGAAACGCCAGATGTTTGATGAAGGAGTACGGAATGCCAGCGAACGTGAGCAGCGGGTCGTTGCCAGGCGGATAAAAGAATTGGATGTCGAAGCCTCGAACATGGACCGCATGTTGCAAATTATCTCCAAGCAGATGCGTACGATCAACGGTTTGGTACAGCTCAAAGAACGTGTGCGGATGTCTTCTGAATCCGGCTTGAGCAAAATTCTACAAGGGATTGATTTACAAGATTTGCTTGTTTATGTGGACAAAGCCAGTGTGGATGGTGAGTTCCATATGGATAAGTTCGATGAGATGCTGAATGCTTTGGAAGAAGCCGACTCGATCAGTCCTGAATATCGCGAGGATAAAGATGTGCTCGATATTATGAAGGCGATGCAGCAGGCACGTGAAGCTGCCGATAATCCAGAAGCACTCGATGCACGCTACAACGAATTCAGCCGCCAAATGGAAGAGAAGAAAGGCGTTCAGGAGTCTCAGGAAACAGAAGGCATTTAATGTGGGTGTGGAAAGCCCTTCGAAAGAGGAAATTCCATTCATTTCACAGATAAATATGGATGTTGGATAGATGTAACGGTATTCATCTGTAGTATAACTCACTTGACACATACCGGTATATTTTTTGGGAATCCTAATCAGGAGGAATTATGCCCGTTGACTTAAGCGCATCTTTTTATGCGCAGTACCAGAAGGTGCGTAAGCAAGCTGAGGATGCTGAGGGGCGCGGCGCCTGGCGTGAAGCGGCTGCCTCCTACCAGCAGGCAGCCAATTATATGCGCCAGTATGCGCAAAGTACACACGATGGTAAGGTGCGCGCCCAGCGACTGGAGCGCGCCGCTGCTCTGGAGCAACATGCCCTGCGATTACGCCAATCGCCCCAATCGAGCGGAAACGCCGCTCCAACCGAGGCACGCCGCGATTCTGCTTCTGAAGAAGCCAGTGACCAGAACGATATCGAATCTGAAATCATTGGACTCATCGAGACCACGACGATCAAATGGGATGACATCGGCGGGCTGGACGATACCAAACAAGCCATCAAATCCGCCTATGGTTTAGCAATGGCACGCAAGCCAAAAGGGATTGAGATCAGCAGTTGGCGTAATATCCTGCTCTTCGGTCCTCCTGGCACCGGCAAAACCCTTTTAGCGGCTGCCACCGCCGGTAGCCTTGAGGCTACCTTCTTTAATGTCAAGGTCAGCAACCTGCTCTCAAAGTATTTTGGAGAAAGCACGAAGCTTGTTTCTTCATTATATAGTGTCGCTAAGCGGTATAGTCCTTCTGTGATCTTTCTGGATGAATTCGAGTCGCTGACTCCGCCGCGCGGCTCGGGCGAGAGCGGTGCAGAACGGCGCATCGTCAGCACCTTCCTGGCGGAGTTGGACGGACTGGCAACCAAAGACGATGACCGTTTTCTATTGACGATGGGTGCCACCAATGTACCCTGGTTAATCGACTCTGCGATGTTAAGCCGCTTCCAGAAACGTATTTACGTGCCGCTACCGGACGAAACTGCCCGGCTATCCATATTGAAAATCAACATCCAGCGCACTGGACACAAAAGCCTTCTATCTCTGGAAGAATTAGCGCAGCGCACTGAAGGTTATTCCGGGCGCGAGATCAACCAACTGTGCCAGACAGCCGTTGCCCACATGACGGCACGGGCTAATCCAGACTTGACAAAACTGGTTGACCAAGGCCGCAAGGCTATCGAGGGCTATGAAATCAAAGTTGAATCCCTCAATGAATCAGATTTCAAGATTGCCTTTGAGCAGGTGCATCCGATCAGCACCCCTGAAACACTGCGCCAATATAATGAATGGTTGAAACAGGTGGACGCCTGACCAAATGATTAAGAACCTTGTGTTTTGTTTCCCTCAACAGGAGGAAGCATGTTACCTGATCCGAAAAAAGTAGCCAATGTAATCAAAGGTGTTTTTAAAAGCCCACAGGAACGTCAGCAGGAAAGCGAGATCAAGCGTGATGTGCAAATCCGCACCAGCAAGGCACATCTACGCAGACATATCGCTCAACAGAAAGACCTGGAACGCCGCCTTACCGGGCTTGCAAAGCGCGCCCTTTCCCTCAACGATGAAGACCGATTTCGCCAGGCTGGCAGCCAGATCCTTTGGACGCGCAAGGATATTCAACGCTGGGAAGGTTATCTGCTCTCTCTTGAGCTGCTTGAAGCCCGTCGCGATCAAGCCAAGGCTTCTGTCGATCTATTGCAGGCGATCAAAACGATGAGTGAGTCTCTCAATGAATTGAGTAAACCCGAGAACATGAACGAGTTTCAAACTGAACTGGAGACCGGTCTGGCACGCGCTTCCAATTTAGAAGAGCGCATGTCAATCATGATGGAAACGCTTGATTCAACCCTATCCGGAGATACCAATACCGATGAGGATGCGCTTAAACATTTGGAGACCAGTCTCAGCGAAGAGATTGCAGGAAAGGAAGCGGCTGCATTCGATCCACAGATAGAGGAAGGGCTGCGCAAAGTGCGGGCAGAACTGGGGAAACAATAAGTAAAGATTGAGTTTCGAATCATGCCAATGAACGATCTGGAAAATCTACTAAATCGAGCCACAGACGCCTTTCAAAAAGGGATCAAAGCCCGCCAGCAAGGTGATCTGAATAAAGCGCGGGAAAGTTTGTTCCAGGCGGCTGAGATACTCTACCTGGCAGCCGAAACCTCACACGGCAGCCTGCGCGAGACGCGTAAACTGCTCGCTCAAAAAATTCAGGCAGAAGCCGAAACACTAACCCGCCCATCACCGGCTGTCGTTCTAAAGAAATCATCCACCCCGCAGAGTCAACCCATTGGAGGGGATGACCAGCAGGCGGAGTCCTGGCTGGTACGCGAACAGCCGGATGTATCCTTTGATGACATTGCCGGTTTGGAGGATGTGAAAGAACAAATCCGCCTCAAATTATTGTATCCGTTCACGCATGCCGAAACTGCTGCACGCTACGGTATCCAGGCGGGTGGGGGCATTTTGCTCTATGGACCACCCGGCACGGGCAAGACGCTCATCGCTCGAGCGGTGGCTGGAGAGATTCAAGCCGCCTTCTTTTCGATTAAACCTTCGGAGGTGATGAGCCAGTGGGTCGGTGTGGCAGAACAAAACGTAGCGCGCCTCTTTAGCGAGGCTTCGGCTTATGAGGTCAGTGTGATTTTTATCGATGAGATGGAATCCCTGGCACCACGCCGCCGTACCAGCGGATCAACCGTCATGCAACGCGTCGTACCGCAGTTATTGGCAGAGCTGGACGGCTTCCATAAAAGGGAAAATGCACTGCTCTTGATCGGCGCTACCAATGAACCCTGGGCAATCGACGGCGCCATCCTACGACCGGGGCGGCTCGACCGCTTGATCTACGTGCCGCCACCGGATATGGCAGCCCGAATACGCATCCTGGAACTTAACTTAAAAGACGCCCCGCTTGCGCATGAGATATCCCTGGATGATATTGCATCCCATACCGAGGGATACAGTGGGGCGGATATGGCAGCCGTGGCACATCGTGCCCGCGAACGTGCCTTCCTGGCAGCCATTCAAGGCGGGGAAACACGTCCTATCGCCACATCAGATTTTGAGGCGATTTTAGCGGATATGCGCCCATCCATCTCTCCGCAGGAGATGCGGCGCTTTGAAGAGTTTAAATTACATGGATTAAGTGGAATATAAATTAGTATTTGATATTCATCATGAACACATTCTCCATCTTCTGTCCCAATGCCCATCTCATGCTTGACGCGACCCGCTGCCCTGAGTGCGGTTGGTCGCGTCCTTCTGCTGGCGAAATTGGAACAGCCGTCTGGCAGCCGCGTTCCATCAGTGAGATGCTGGGCGGTCCCGGCGGTGGCGTCTTCGCCGCGCCGGCTGTCTGCCAGGGTGTGGCTGTCTTTCCCCTGCCCGGTGGTGAACTGATCGGGTTGGATATTCATACCGGAGATACCTTGTGGCAGATTCCACTGCCTTCCGGGCAAATGACCCGCCGTTTGCTGGCGGATGGCAGCCGGATTTTAGCATGCTTCTCTGACGAGCGTCCCCTGGAAGAGGCTGGCAATGGATGTCTGGTTGCCATCGAATCGCGCTCCGGTGAATTAACCACCCTGTGGGAGACGCAGGCGCACCAATTCAGCGCGCCGGTTATAACCCATGACCATATCCTCCTGCACACCGCCAACTTGGGGTTGGTTGCATTGAACCGGGCGACGAAACCCAGCCTGCTGTGGAACAAACGTCTGAACACCTGGTGGGCGTTACCTCCGTTTATCGCGAATGCTCCTTCCTATTCAACTGGAATAGTGATTGTCGCCGATGGACGTCCCTTGCATGGTGAAGCCTGGCTTGCGGCATTCAATATTGAAGATGGATCTCTCATCTGGCAGAAGCCAAGCCAGGAGTTGATAGCCCATTCCATCTCCCAGTCTGGTCATATTTTGGTGCATCGCGATGGACAGAAGCAGCTCGTCGCTCGAGATGTGCACGATGGGCAGGTTTTATGGTCGCAGATGTATGCACGCCTGTACAGTGTCCCGCTGGCATACCAAGGAAAGATATTCCAGGTGGTGCGGGGTGAGGCACCTTCTGGAAAGATCGGGCATTATCTCCTTTTGGCACTTGACCCGCTGAGCGGTGATATCCGGTGGAAAATTCCTCTGGCGGCACGAGCGCGTATCCCGCTAGCGTATCATTCCGGGACATTGCTTATGGCTTGCGACGATGGATGGTTACGCGCGTATGCTTGTAACGATGGGCATCCCCTGTGGGAGTATCAACTCGGCGGCGAAGAAGATCCCATCCGAACGGAAATTCTTGTGGCGGATGATTTTGCCTTGATCGGATCCTACTCCGGACGAGTCGCTGCCATCCGGGTCGCATCCGGTGAGATAAAAACACCCGAGCCGCAAGAAGCGCTGGCAGAAGGTGATATTCAAGGGGCAGCGGATGGTTTTGCCTTACAAGGAAATTGGAAGCAGGCTGCCCAACTCTATGCTGATTCCCTACATGACCTTCCTAAAGCGTTCGCTCTCCTCGAATATGGAAAGCTTTACCGCGATGCTGGAGACCTGGCGCGTGCACACGATAAAAATACGGAGGCTTTAACCTTCTATCAAAAAGCAGGCGAAATCTCCACCCAAGCGGATCTTTTGCTGGAGATGGACGATAAATTGGGTGCAGCCGTCTGTTATGAAAGTGCCGGGGAGCTGTCCAAAGCAGCACCCTTGTTCGAAGAAGGCGGTGATCTTAAAAAGGCGATGCATTTATATGAAAGCTTGAATGACGTGCCCGGCGTCGTGCGCTTATTTATTAAGGTGATCGTCGCTCCAGGAGATGTTGATTTTCTGGAAAGTCACGGGCAATATAAGGAAGCCGGTCAAGCCGCCCTCCAATCCGGCTTACTGGAGAGAGCGGCAAAATTATTCAATCGGGCTGGAGATCACCTGGCTGAAATGGATGTATTACTTCGCATAGGACAGGAAACGGGGGCGCGCTGGGCTTTGGAAAATTTATCCGTTTTGGCGCGCAGCCTGGGAAAATTCTTGGTAGAAGCCGAAGCAGAGGAACGCATGGGTAGAGAAGAAGAAGCTGCGCAGGCATACTATCGAGCTGCCCGCCAGGCAGAAAACAGCTCACCTATGGATGAAGATACAATCGCCTCCTTCTATAAAAAAGCCGGAGCCCTCTTTGATGCGACTGGAATTCTCGACTTGATGCAAATTTGTTATGATAAGGCTGTGTATTTCGGACACCTGCCGGATATTGTCGTGAAGGGAATTCCACGCGAAAACTTCAAAGAGCAAGAATGGAATATCCTGGACTTGGTTGTAAAAAACATGGGACGCGGCACAGCTCACCAATTGCAGGTGACGCTTGCCGGCTCCGAATTTGAAGCCCATTCTAAAGGAGGGGATTGGAAAAAGAAAGCGCTGGCGCCTGGTCAGGAGAGTAAATTCGAGCTGCACATCCGCCCGCTCTCACGCGCTTTGGGAAACAAGGTTCCATTGGTTATCGAATGGCAATGGCAGGACAGAGATAATCATGTTTACTGCCGCGATACGACCACCAATGTTACCGTACAGCGGCACGATGAGGTTTCCTCCAATAGTACGCCTCAGGAAATCCATTATCATGGTCCAGTGTACCAGGCACAAGGCAACGTAGAATTCACTGAGGGCGACCGCCTTGGAGACGGCGCACAGAAAGGGGATAAGGTGGTCGTGAAGCATGGAAACAAAGCAAGCAAACCGAACAAAAATTGTCCGGTATGCAACCTGCCAATTGAAAAAGGTGCCAAGTTTTGTGAGGCATGTGGTACGAAATTATAAAGGCACGGCATTTGAAAGACCTTTTTAACGATGAGGTAAGATAAGATGGAAGCATTCAAGCAACTTGGACGATACCAGATCGAAGAGCACCTGGGCAGCGGTTCCTACGCCGCCGTGTATCGCGCCCTGGATACGGTTCTGGAACGCATCGTCGCCCTGAAAGTACTCAAACCCGCCCTGGTCGCCGACGAATCTGCGTTCTCCCGCTTTGTGCAAGAAGCCAAGGTGATGGCGAAGCTGACTCATCCCAGGATCGCCTGGGTGTGGGACTTGGGAGAGGCTGACGGGCGTTTTTTCATCGCCATGCGGTATGTGGACGGTCCTTCGCTGGAAAAGGTAATCACCCAGCGCGGCGCGTTGCCTTGGCAAGATGCCATCCAGCTCATCGAGCAGGCTGCCGAAGCTCTGGATTTTGCGCACGCCAAAGGATTTATCCACCGTGACATCAAGCCGCAGAATATTCTGGTTAGTGCAGAGGAAGGAGCAGTGTTGACCGATTTTGGGCTGGTGAAAATCATCGCTGCCAGTGGGATGACGACCACTGGCAGCTTCCTGGGTACGCCAGCTTATATGGCACCGGAAGTCTGGCAGGACCACCCTTCCACCCAGGCTACTGACCAGTATGCACTGGCATGCGTCTTGGTGGAGGTGCTCACTGGTAAAACGCTGTTCGGTGGC
>JBAXBF010000127.1:0-8656 GCA_037142095.1 Chloroflexota bacterium | reverse complement strand
TCTTGGGTTGAATCGTCAACCAAAGTAGATATTCCGGTTTGGATTGTTGCTCCAATGATTCCTTTGCCTGGAGGAATACGCACTTCTTCTATGCTTAGTACATCCATATTGCTGGCAATTTTAAGTACTGAGTCCCCCGTGGCTTCATCCACTAAGAAAAGAGAGCTGGCTTCTGCTCCAAGAAGTTCGGTCGCATCCGCGATGATCGTTTTTAATATCTGGTCGCGGTCGAGACTGGAACCAATCCTGCCGATGTATTCAATTAATTCTTTGAGTCTTTCATTATAGTGTTGGTAGGCATTGATGCGAATTAATTTATCAATTTCCGTCGCCAGACGCTGAATGAAAGGAGACAAAGTTTCTGCAATGCCTGGTTCGTACGCATAGAGATGGATGCTTCCAAGGATTTCATCATTGACTGCCAACGGCAGAATAAGCATATTTGTACCCAGGCATACCGGTAATTCCCCTAAAGGCACATAGGTTGATAATGGAAAAGGTTGCTGAATTTCAGTTTCAGTTATCTGGTGTTGACTTAATGCCTCCATGATAGGACCGGTATATAAAACGACTTTTTGGTTTATAACATCCTGGTTATATGTACCAGAATCGGATCCTTGTTCCTTGATCGCTTTCAAAATTAACTCAAATTCATCCTGCTGGTTTGATGGCAATGTCCGCAGATAGAGCGTCCCAAACTGGGCACCAAAGATGTCGAAAGCAAATGCCAGGGTTTGGTCGAGAAGTTGTCCGAGATCGGTCAGGGAGGAAATCTGGTTAGCACGATCAAGGAAACGCAGAAAAGATTGGTTATCTACAGACTTCATTCTAGTTTTGGTTTGCGGGTATGCCAATCGGTTGTTTGCTGATAAGCGTGGGCTGTTTGGAAGAGGATGTCCTCACGAAAATGAGAACCCATGATCTGCATTCCAATGGGCATCCCTTGGCGATCAAAGCCGACTGGGAAACTCAATCCTGGAACACCTGCTAGATTTGCTGGTAAGGTGAAAACATCTTCCAGATACATGGCAAGCGGGTCATCTGAGTGTTCGTTGATGCGGAAAGCAGTTGTAGGAGCGACAGGCGCGGCGATCATATCAACGTCATTAAACACAGATTCAAAATCCTGCTTGATGAGAGTACGCACCTTTTGTGCCTGACCATAATAGGCATCGTAGTAACCAGTAGATAGTGCATAAGTGCCTAACATGATCCTCCGCTTAACCTCGGAGCCGAATTTTTCGCCGCGTGTTTTGCGATAGACTTCCCACATGAGATCCGCATCAATACGCGGTCCATAGCGAATGCCGTCAAAACGTGCCAGGTTAGCAGATGCTTCGGCTGGGGCAATCAAATAGTAAACTGGAAGGGCGTAGCGGGTATGAGGCAAGCTGACATCCATTATTTGTGCGCCCAAGGATTTTAATTCTTCGATAGCTTTAAGGACAGCCGTTTCAACTTCTGTTTGTATCCCTTCAATGAAATATTCTCTGGGTACGCCGACTCTCAAACCTGACAAAGGTTTTTCACTTATCGAATCTTGAAGGATAAACTCAGGAACAGGAATGTCCATACTGGTGGAGTCACGCGGATCAAAGCCAGCCATGATAGATAAAATTAGGGCAGTATCTGCTGCAGTCTGTGCGAGAACGCCAATACTGTCCAGCGAAGAGCCGTAGGCAATCAAACCATAGCGAGATACCCGACCGTATGTTGGTTTAATTCCGGTAACACCACAATAGGATGCGGGCTGGCGGACACTTCCGCCGGTGTCGGTTCCTAAGGCAACCGGAACGAGCCGCGCCGCAATGGCGGCTGCACTCCCTCCTGATGAACCGCCAGGTACTCGATTCAAGTCCCAGGGGTTATGGGTGACACCGTAAGCCGAGTTTTCCGTGGATGATCCCATAGCAAACTCATCCGTATTCGTTTTTCCTAGGATGATCGCCCCGGCAGCCAGCAATCGTTCCACGCTTGTAGCATTATACGGCGGGATAAAATTTTCTAGGATGCGTGAACCAGCCGTGCTGGGCATTCCTTCTGTTGAAAGAACATCCTTGATGGCAATCGGAATGCCAAGCAAAGGGGGTAATTTTTCAGCAAGATCTCGCTTAAAGCGCGCATCGGCTTCACTGGCACGCTGCAAGGCTTTTTCACGATTAATATAAAGAAAGGCATGGAGTCTCGGCTCGAGTTTCTCGATCCGATCCAAGAATGCTAGAGTCAATTCCCGGCTGGAGATGGTGCGGCTTTTCAAGGCTTTGGCTGCCTCGACGAGGTTTAAATCAATCAGATCAGTCATTGGCAAATTCATAGGATAACTAAAATGAGTTATCCTTCGTCGTAATCGAGAACAGGGGGAACACGGAATTGACCACCTTCTGCTTGAGGTGCGTTTTTAAACAGTGCCTCAGGTGTCAGGCTGGCTGCGGATTCATCCGGGCGAAGTCTCGCCTGTGGTATTAAACTGAACTTTGCTGAAATATGACTGGTGTCAACCGCCTGTAAATCCTTAAAATAATCCAGCACTGCTGAGAGCTGCTGACGATAATGTTCTTTTTCATCATCTGCCAACTCAAGGCGAGCTAATTCGGCAATATGTTCAACCTCTTCAAAAGTCAGGCTCATGAAATCAATTATATCATAATTCATTTACCAGAGAGCAGTATACCAGCGCAGGTATTCTTCCAGATGTTTCTGCCAGTAGGATTCTTCGTGTCGTCCTGGGTAAAGGTACCATTCATGCGGAATCTGCAAGGATACTAGCATTTTTTCAAGATCATTATTGTATGGTCTTAAATCATCTCTTGCACCGATGTCCAGACGAATACGAGGTAAAGAATTCAGAGGTGTTTTTTGTAACCATTGGTATATTTTATCTTTATCACCTGCGAAAAAGAATCCACTGTGAACTCCAATGGCACCAAATGTTTCTGATGCTGAAAAACCTAAGTGAACTGCCCAGGCGCCGCCCCGTGAAAGACCGCCAATCGCTCGATGAGCACGATCAGGTAATGTGCGGTAGGTTTTATCGACCCAAGGGAGAAGTGTTTGGATAAATGCATCCCCAAAAGTAGAATCCTGTGGGTTCGTTAAAGATTGATCAAAAGGCATTACGATGATAAAAGGAACAATTTTATCTCCGGATATAAGTTCGTCGGCTGCTTCATTTGCCCCGATGCGATCCCATTGTTCATCCGTAAAACCTTGCCCATGCAGCAAGTAAAGAACAGGGTAACGTCGATTCTGTTCTTGTTCGTAGCAAGGTGGCGTATAGATCCGAACTGTCATTGGCATAAAAAGCAAAGGACTATTTAGCCTGGATGATTCTATTTTTCCTTTCTTTTGGGTACAGGCAGGTTGAGAATCCGGATCGGATATTATATTTGAGCTGATTGTGGGGGACGGCTTGGCAAGCGGCAAGGCATTAAAGCCGTCTATTGGTTTAGAGATAGTGGGAATTTTTATCCCCGCACTGGGGCTCGATATTTCGGGTGGCGTGGTTTTGCTATCGTTGGCAGAAATCGCTTGCGCCGTGCAGGAATAAGTTGCCAGATAGAGGCAAAAACCAATAACCCTTATAGGTGTATATAGAGTTTTTAAGAATCTAAGCATGAATTTGTTTGATTTTTTACCTGGTTTTTGGGGATTCAGCCTCCTGTGCGATGATAATAAAAAGGCGCGCGTAAAACAATAGACAGATGAAAATACACTGCCGGACTGTTGTCAGTGCCTCACCGGTTTGGGAGGATGGAGCCGAATAAATTACACAGCTTCTGGCGCGTTTTCCATTGTAACGCGCTGGCGTTCCTCCACAGTAAAACGAATTGCAGTGCGTACCTTGTCTTCGATGGTGATATCAACGAATTCTGGAGTAGTAACGATGACGATGTTATCTCGTTGAAGGTAACGCTTGGCAAGGGCTATTGCTTTGACAGCCTGATTAACAGCCTGAGCTCCGATAGCCTGCACTTCGGCAGTATGATATTCGCGGATGACTCCCGCGATTGCCCCCGCGGCTGCGGAGGTACGAGAATTGCCTGAAATCTTGATAAGATCCATGTTCGATGTCCTCTTTACCCAACTTGAACCAATTGCCAACAGCTAGCTATATTTGTTATTAATCATTTTACAGGATATTTGTTTCATATGCAAGTAGATATTGCAAACAATAAGAAGGAATATTCAAATGAGATTTAATTATATAGCGGTGGAAAATATGCTAAAATCAAGATAGTGATTGGAACCGATGATTGTTCCAGGAAAGGAGTATGAACTATGAACGCCGGAAAAAATGTACGCCCATCACCGATTGCTGGGCGTTGGTATCCTGGCGATGAAAAGGAATTGGCAAGAAAGGTTGATACCTACATTGCTGGTGCGAAGCTTCCCGAGATTGAAGGTTCGATTATTGCTATCATGTCGCCTCATGCCGGGTATCTATATTCGGGTCCGGTAGCCGGTTATGCCTTTGCTGCAGTTAAAGGTTTTAAACCTGATCTTGTTGTTGTTGTTTCGCCTATGCACCATCCATATACCTATCCGCTTCTTACTACCCTCCACGATGCTTTTGTGACACCTTTGGGTGAAATTCCAGTGGATACGGGAGCCGTCAAAACCTTGTCCGAACAATTAGAACGAGTTTATGGCACTCACCTGACCGCGGTGGCACAGGACCCAGAGCATTCTCTCGAAATCGAACTTCCTTTTTTGCAGCGTGCTTTGGATGGTGGGTTTCACCTGCTTCCGGTGATGGTACGCGACCAGAGTATACCAGTCATGGAGGCGCTTGGAACTGCGCTGGCAGAGGTATTAAAAGGCAAGAATACGCTCCTGGTAGCCAGCACCGATCTATCCCATTTCTATCCACAAAAAATTGCCTTGAAATATGACTATGAATTTCTGCGGCGGGTTGAGACTTTTGACCCCCAAAGTGTAATCAACGCAGAAGAGGAAGGTGTTGGATTTGCTTGCGGGCGGGGAGCAGTGGCGGCGGTAATGTGGGCATCCAAGATTCTTGGTGCGAATAAAATTCAGATACTCAATCATGCTACTTCGGGAGATATTATCGGCAAATATGACGAAGTGGTCGGTTATGGCGCTGCCGTGATGACACGAACCTGATGATTTTGTTCGCAAACATATTCATTTTATTTATCTTAATTGCAATTAACGCGTTCTTTGTGGCGGTTGAGTTTGCGGTTGTTTCCGCACGTAAGGCGCGCATCCAGGTTTTGGCTGAAGAGGGGGATCCCGTAGCCCAAACGGTCAAAGGCTGGTTAGAAAACCATGCTGCACGCGATCGGATGATTGCTGCTTCTCAGATTGGGGTAACGATGGCTAGTTTGGCGGTGGGAGCGATGGGTGAGAAGACCTTTGCTGCTTTATTAGAGCCCTATTTTAATGATATTGTGCTTCCTCCGGTCCTGGAATTTTCTCGTTCCGTATTTACTATTCTCCCTCTGGTTCTATCCCTCATAATTATTACCAGTATCCATGTCGTCCTCGGTGAGCAAGTTCCCAAGGTTGCGACCCTTTATGATCCAGAAAAAGTTGCCATGTCTTTAGCTCCTCCGATGCAGATTTTTATGGTTATCTTCAAATGGTTTGTGGATGCCCTCGATTGGACGACACGCAAGGTCCTGGCGCTATTCGGCTTAAAGACAGTCAGTGCTCATTCATTGGCTTTGACGGTGGATGAATTAAAACAGATGCTCGACGAATCAGAGGAAAAGGGGGTTATCGCTGGACCCGAACGCGAAATGTTGGATGCAATTTTTGACTTTAATAAGCTTCTCGCGCGCCAAATTATTACACCGCGCACTGAAATAATTGCTATTGAAGCAGACACTCTTTTTCACGATATTATTCCTTTGACAACCGAGTATCCTTATACTAAATACCCGGTCTTTGAAGATAACCTGGATCATATCTTAGGTATCCTCCATGTAAAGGATTTGATGCTTAAAACACAAGATCCTGACTGCCGTCAATGTACTGCTCGTGACCTGGCGCGTGAGGCTCTTTTTATTCCTGAATCGATATCCGTCATGGCGCTTCTGCGTGAGTTTCGGGTAAAACACCAGCATATCGCGATTGTGCTCGAAGAATTTGGGGGTACCGCTGGTCTCATTACGCTGGAAGATTTATTGGATGAGATCATTGGTGAAGTGAACACACCTTTTGATGCCAGTACGCCCCCCGAAATTCAGTTAATGCCAGACGGTAGTTATCAGATTGATGGAATGTTGTTAATTGAAGCTGTCAATGATGAATTGGAATTGGACTTAAAAGAAGATAATTACGATACGATTGCGGGTTATATGCTCGGGAGATTAGGCAGGATTCCCAATTTGTACGATAAAGTGGACGGTGAAGGCGTAAGACTCGAAGTGTTGGCAATGGACGGGATGCGCATCGCCCGGGTAGGGCTTGTACGCATCCCGCTCATTGATACAAAGGATTCTCAGGCTCGCAATTGAGCGCCTAGTTCTTTCTCCAGTTTTTGGATGATGCGATTTCGTACTTTTGCTACTTGTTCATCGGTGAGCGTTTTATCGGCTGCCTGATAAGTAATGCTATACGCCAGGCTCTTCCTGCCGGTACCAATTTTTTCGCCGCGATAAACATCAAATAAACGCACGTCACTAATCAAGTTCCCTCCAGTTTGGCTGATTAAGTCAGCTACCTGATTGGCAGGCAGGCTTTCATCCACGACGAAAGCCAAATCCTCCAAAATGGGTGGAAATGCGGGTACGGGTTTGAGCACGTACAAGGGAGGGACAACCGTCTTTAGCACACTTATATCCAAATCGGCTGCCAGGATCGGGGTTTCTGGGATGTCATCGAAATTATCGCGAATGATCGGGTGTAGTTCACCCATGATGCCCAGATCGTAATAGCCCGTTAAGTCTTTTCCAAAGGTTGTGTTTTCTGCACCGACCCAGATGCGGGCACATTTTCCGGGGTGGAAGGAAGGATGTTCCGCCGCTTCATAACGAACATTCGTAATCCGCAGTCCGTCGAGCAAAGTCTCAATCACTCCTTTTAGATCATAGAAATCCATAGGGGTAATATCGGCTGCCTGCCAGCCTTGCAGGGCACGCGGCCCGCTCATCACAATCGCCGCCCGGGCTGGTTCGGAACAATATGCGCTGTTTTCGACATCGAATTTTTCCAAAGGAAGAAACACGGGTCCCACTTCAAAAAGTGCCATCCGTTTGCGGATGCGTGCGTTGCGTTCCAGGCTCTCCATGACACCAGAGAGCAGGCTGCGGCGCATCACCGTGCGTTCTGCCGAGATTGGATTTGCCAGATAAGCGTATCGTCCAGGCATTTCTTCACCCTTTGGAAGCATGCGCGCTTCTTTTGCGGGAGATGTAAGCCGGTAAGTCATCACTTCCTGTAATCCGGCCCGCACCAGCAGGTCTTTTATTTTCTCTTCCAATTCAAGAGAGGGATTTCCGCGTTGGGGAGGTAAGGCATCGGCTATGCGGGTCTGTGGAATTCGATCATATCCATAAATACGGGCGATCTCTTCCAGAACATCTGCTTTTCCAATCACACCCTCTCCGATATCAAGACGGTGATCAGGTGTCGTTGCCTGAATGGTTTCACCCTTGATTTCGATCTTGAATTCCAGACTGCGGAGAATACCGGCAATTTGATCGCGAGTCAATTCGATGCCCAACCAGCGCCGCACGTCGCTTGAGGTAACTTCAACGGTCGGATCTTTGGCAGGCAATGGATAATTATCGATTAACCCTTTCGAAACCACACCGCCACTCCATTGGCGCATCAACTCCAGCCCGCGCGAGACACCGCGGGGTGCCATGGCGGGATGAACGCCGCGCGAGAAACGGTAGGCAGCCTCGGAATCGAGATGCTGTACTTGAACCGTCTTGCGAATATTGATGAAGTTCCAGGTTGCCCCTTCGAGTAAGATGTTTCGGGTTTTCTCGGTCACTTCGGACTCTGCTCCACCCATGATTCCTGCGATGGAAAGAGCGCCGGCGTTGTCCGTAACCATCACGGTGAAATCATTCAACTTACGATCAACATTGTCAAGTGTTTTCAGGATTTCCCCTGGGTTGGCTGCGCGGGTGATGATGACCGGCGTTTTACCGTTCGCGCGCTGGACTAAAACGTCATAGTCAAAGGCGTGCAGCGGTTCACCAACTTCCAACATGGCATAATTCGTAGCATCAACAATATTGTTAATGGGACGCATACCCGCCAATTGCAGGCGGCGGCGCACCCAATATGGGCTGGGTTTGATCTCGATATCCTGGATCAAACCGAGGACGAAACGCGGATTGAGTTCGGGTTTCTGGATGTCGATCCGTACTTTTCCTGCAATCTCGGGACCTGCAGGATGAAAATCATAACTCGGTAAGCGCAGTTCTACACCGGTCAAGACAGCCACTTCGCGCGCCACGCCGATGATATTCGCATCCCGGGCAATATTGGGTGTGATGGCGATGGTCAAAACCGCGTCGCCCATGTAATCTACGAGAGGTGTCCCTACCGGCGCATCCTCATCAAGATAAATAATATCCTCGTGCTCTTCGGAAATACCCAATTCTTTCTCCGAGCAGACCATCGAGTAGGACTCTACCCCGCGAATTTTTGCGCGTTTCAATTTCACCAGCTCAAG
>JBAXBF010000126.1:0-8694 GCA_037142095.1 Chloroflexota bacterium | reverse complement strand
AGGAGATGCAAAATTTGTCTTACCGGGACGTCACCCACCCGGACGATATACAGGAGTATCTGGATAAAAATGCTCAGCTTTTAGGTGGGGATATCAGGGAATTCTCAATCGATAAACGCTACATTCGCAAAGATGGCTCTTTCGTCTGGGGAAATCTGACGATGTCGCCTTTATGGAATCTCGGCGAAGAGGATACCCCCCATTATTTAATCGGAAAGATTCAGGATATCACCGATCGCAAGCTGACGGAAAAAGCACTCCAAGAGAGCGAGCAGCGTTTCCGCTCTCTGTTTGAGCAGGCTGCCGTGGGTATAACCCTTATGGAAGCCAATTCCAATCATTATGTGAACGTCAACCAACGTTTCTGCGATTTCCTCGGTTACACGATGGAGGAGATATTGAGGATGTCCTTCCTGGACTTCACCCATCCAGATGATATTCAGAAAAATCTGGATAAAAATGCTTTGCTTTTTTCGGGGAAGATCAAGGAATACTCGTTCGTGAAACGCTACATTCGCAAAGACGGGACAATTTTCTGGGGAAACCTGACGATGTCGCCTTTAAAGGAATCTGATGATGATTCTATCCCTTGTTTTTTTATCGGGATGGTGCAAGACATCACTGAGCGTAAGCAGGCGGAGGAAGCTCTGCGTCAAAGCGAAGAATTGTACCACCTGCTGGCGGATAATATGAGGGACGTGGTATGGATCCTCAATCCTGAAGACATGCGTTTCCGCTACGTATCTCCGTCTGTGAAAGACCATCTCGGCTTCACCGTTGAAGAGATTATGGTTCGGAGCGCATTTGAAACCGTAACAGAAGATATGCAAACGACGCTGATGAATAAAATGCAGGATCATGTAGAAGCGTTCCTGGCCGGGAAAAATGATACATTCCTCGATATGGTCGAGCAGATCCACAAGGACGGTTCCTCGGTCTGGACAGAAGCGAGCACACATTTTTATTACAATCGTGACACCGGACGTTTGGAGGTTCAAGGAGTCTCACGCAACATCAATGAGCGCAGGCAGGTGGAGGAGGTGCTGCGTCAAAGCGAAGAATCGTACCGCCTGCTGGCAGAGAATATGGATGATGTTATATGGGTTTTCGATCTATCAGAAATGCGTTTCCGCTATGTGTCGCCTTCCGTGCAAAAAATTAGCGGGTACACTTCTGAAGAGGCTGCGGAAAAGAATATCAATGATATCATCGTTGAAGAAATGCAACCGATGATGATGGAAAAAATGGAAGAACACTATGCAGCGTTCCTGGCAGGGGATAATGCTACTTTCATCGATACTGTTGCACACCGCCGCAAGGATGGTGTTCCGGTCTGGACAGAGGTATCTACCCACTTTTACATCAACCCAAAGTCTGGTCATCTGGAAATCCAGGGTGTCAATCGCGATATCAGCGAGCGCAAGCAGGTGGAGGAGGTGCTGCGTCAAAGCGAAGAATTGTACCACCTGCTGGCAGAGAATATGGAAGACGTTGTATCGATCTTCGATGTATCAGAAATGCGTTTCCGCTATATATCTCCTTCCGTGCAAAAGATTAGCGGGTACACTCCTGAAGAGACTATGACTCAGACCATAAATGAAACCTTGAGTGAAGAAATGCAACCGACGATGGTGAAAAAAATGAAGGAACACACTGCAGCGTTCCTGGCAGGGGAAAATGATACTTTCATGGATATTGATGTGCATCCCAACAAGGATGGTGTTCTGATCTGGGAAGAGTTATCTTCCCGCTTTTACATCAACCCAAGGTTTGGTCATCTGGAAATCCAGGGGGTCAGTCGCGATATCAGCGCGCGCAGGCGGGCAGAGGAGTCGCTGCGCCAGTTCAAGACCATCTTTGACATTGCCAATTTTGGCGTGGCGATTACCGACACGAACGGCAACCTGACTTACATCAATGACTACTTTGCCGCGCTCCAAGGCTATCAAGCCAGTGAACTTCTTGGAAAATCTTTGCTCCGGTTGCATTCTGACGGACAACAGAAACTTGTAAAACGGCTGATCCGCCAATTGGAGCGGGAAGGTCATTTCGATGCCCAGGAAGTCGGGCATTGCCACCGTGACGGCAGCACCTTCCCCATGCTGATGATCGGCATTGCGGTCAAGGATGATGCCGGCACCTTGCAGGGTTATGCTGTTACAGCCATTGACATCAGCGAGCGTAAGAAGGCGGAGGAAGTGCTGCAGGAGAGTGAAAAGCGCTTCCGCTCCTTGTTTGAACAAGCGGCGGTGGGCGTTGGAATCGCGGATACCCGTACCGGTCATTTCATCCGCATCAACCAACGCCATTGCGACTTCCTCGGTTATACGATGGAGGAGATGCTGAATAAAACCTACCTGGATGTCACCCATCCGGACGATATACAGGAAAATCTGGATAAAAATGCTCAACTTTTGGGCGGGGAGATCAGGGAATTCTCAATCGATAAACGCTACATTCGCAAAGATGGCTCTATCGTCTGGGGAAATCTGACGGTATCGCCCATGTGGCTGCCTCTTGAAAATTCAATTGACTATTACCAGGTCTCTGTGATACAGGACATTAATGAACGCAAGCGGGCGGAGAAAGCCGAACAAGACCATCTTGCCAACCTGAATGCCTTGATCGAAAACACCGAAGATCGAATCTGGGCAGTAGATAGCGGTTACCGGGTGATTATCAGCAATTCGGCGTTTATAAAAACAATGAAGAAAGTTCTGACGAAGGATCTTACAGAGAGCATAGATACCCGGATGGATATTTTCTCGCAAAGCCTGCAGGACGCATGGCGCGGTTACTATGATCGGGCGCTGGGTGGTGAAATATTCAGAGAAGAAATAGGGAACCATATAAATGGGGAGTCTTTTTATATGGATTATCATTTCAGCCCTATCCGCGCTGCCAACAATGAAATCACAGGGGTCGTGATATCCGGTCGTGATATCTCCGATCGTAAAAGGAAAGAGCAAATCCTTATACAATCAGAGGAGGACTATCGCGTCCTGTTTGAAAGCATGGTTCAGGGGGTCGTTTATCAGAACGCGGACGGGATGATCACCTATGGCAATCCTGCCGCCGAAAGAATCCTAGGAGTATCCTTAGACCAGATGCAAGGACGTACGTCATTGGATCAGCGCTGGCGAGCGATCCATGAAGATGGATCGGATTTTCCAGGAGAGACACATCCCTCTATGATGGCTATGAAGACAGGCAAGAATATCAAAGACGTGGTGATGGGAATTTATCACCCTCTGGAAGGAAAATTCCATTGGATTAACATTAATGCTGTCCCACAGTTTATGCCTGGCGAGGATAAAGCCTATCGGAATTTTTCCACTTTCGAGGACATCACCGAGCGCAAACTACTGCAAGACAGCCTGCGAAAGCGTGAACGTGAAGTTATCACTCTGATTGAAAATGCGCCAGACATGATCGAACGCTTCGATACTGATTTGCGTGAAATATATGCCAATCAGGAAGCCACAAAGCAGCTTGGAATTTCACTGGAAAATCTAATCGGAAAAACCCCTTTAGAAACCGGCATACCGAATTACCAACAATCCGAATATTTTGAACAAATGCTGAAGAAAACATTGGAAATGGGAATAGCGCAGGAAGTCTGGCAAATCTTCTCGGATCCGCCAGAGCAAAGATATTTACTGACTCACATCGTACCGGAACGCGACCAGCATGGGAATATTGAATCGCTGCTGACGATCTCGCGTGATTTCACTGAGCACAAGCGCATGGAAATGGCATTGCAAAATACGTTGATAGAGAAAGAAGCCTTGCTGCACGAAAACCACCACCGCGTTAAAAACAATTTACAGGTCATTACCAGTCTGCTGGGATTACAAATGAGTCAAATCCATGATCCCGAAGATAAGGTGTTATTCGAAGAAAGCCGCAACCGGATACAGATGATCGCCATGGTGCACGAAACGTTGGTTCAATCCAATAATATGGCTCAAATTTACATGAAGGACTACGTGGGGAAACTCACTTCCTTTGTTTACCAGTCTTTTGGTGCTCCTGCTTATATCAACATCGAATTGATGTGTGAAAACGTGCAGCTTAATATCGACCAAGCCATGCCAATCGGGCTGATTACCAACGAATTATTCACCAATGCATTCAAGTATGCTTTTCCTGAGGGACAACCGGGGACAATCAAAATCAGTCTGGATTATCTGGATGCAGAAGATCACAAATCTGCTGAAGTGCTGCTGACGGTGGCAGATGATGGCGTCGGGTTACCGGCGGGGTGGGACATTAAGCAATCCGGGGCTTTGGGGTTAAGTCTGGTACAGATTTTGACCCGCCAATTGCATGGAACGTTATTGGTTGAGAGCCAGGGTGGAGGGACATCCTTCAGCGTACGTTTTCGCAAGATGAATAGCGTCTCAGACAAAAACGGGGATTCAACGGAGCAAAATGGATAGACGTAAAATCTTGATCGTGGAAGATGAAGGCATTACCGCGGCTTATCTGCAGAAAACACTCACAAGCTTTGGTTACCAGCCTTTGGATCCGTGCGCCTCGGGAGAGGCTGCTTTAGAACAGGCACAGGTATTGCTGCCGGACCTGGTCTTGATGGATATCCGCTTGGAAGGGAGTATGGACGGAATCGAGTGCGCCGATCAAATCCATGCCAGGCTGGGTATCCCCGTTATTATGTTAACTGCCAACGATGATGCCGAAATAATGGATCTCTCCAAGGAAAGCGTGCCCTATGGTTATATCGTCAAACCGTTCCAGGATAAAAACTTGCGCGCCGCCATCGAAATCGCGCTCAATCTACACGACATGGAAATCCGCCTGAAGGAGAGCGAAGCGCGTTACCGCTCTGTGGTCGAGCAGACATCCGAATCAATTTTCTTGATCGATCCGCAGAGCTTGAACGTTTTGGGAGCCAATGCGGCGTTTTGCAGGCTGCTGGGTTATCAACCTGAAGAGATGTCGCTGCTCAGATTATATGACGTTGTTGCTGAAGATCCAGACGCCATCGACCACTACGTAAAACAGATTTTCGAGATGGGAGATTTGAACCTGCTGGAAAGCAATTGTTGGCGTAAAGACCGGGAAATTGTGCCGGTCGAGGTGAATGCCAATCTAATTCATTTCCAGTCCCAGCAGGTAATCAGCATGCTGGTGCGGGATATCAGCGAGCACAAGCGGATGGATAGAGAACTTTGGCAGTCAAACCAACAACTGGAAGCCCAGGTGCGTTCCCGCACCCTGGACTTGACGAAGACGAACCTGGCATTGCGGGAAGAAGTCGTCCAACGCCAGCAAGCCGAGATCAGGCTGACGGAGCTGGCGCAGACGCTTGAGCAGCGGGTTAAAGACCGCACGGGCGAATTATTGGCGCTTTACCACATCATGGTGATAACCCGTGAAAGCCAAAGTATTGAAGAAATATTATCGTTATCGCTGGCGCATGTACTGGAGTCTTTGGATCCCAGTCCGCTCGGAGGAGCGCTATTTTTACTCTCCGAAAACGGGGAGGGCATTGAACGCAAGATTGGACTCAACCTATCTGATTACGAAGTAAGCTGCCTGGAACAGTGTTTGCTGGAAGACCGAACCTATCTGGGAAGCAGCCAGAATGAACAGACGGTTAATAAAACGGTGATTACAATAAAATCCTGCCTGGGTGAGGGAAGGAATGTTTTGATTATTCCACTTGAGGTGAGCGGGCATGTCCTGGGATTGTTGGCGCTGCTATGCAAAAATCAGCCATTATCGAGCGATGAGATGAAATTGGCGCAATCTTTGGCGGATCACATTGCCACAGCCGTCCTCAATGTGAGACTCAACCAGCGCTCACGTGAAATGGTTTTGCTGCAGGAAAGGACGCGCCTTGCCCGTGATTTGCACGACTCGGTTACCCAGTCGCTGTTCTCGCTCACCCTTTTTAGCGATGCAGCCCGCCAGAAGGCAGCCCAGTGTGACCTGGAAAAAGTGATGATCCATCTGGATCAGATTTATACAATTTCTACTCAGGCTCTCAAGGACTTGCGCTTGATGGTTTTCGAACTGCACTCCCCGCTGATTGAAAAAGAGGGATTTATCAGGGCGCTGCAACAGCGTTTGGAAGCCGTGGAACAGGGGGCTGGGATTCAGACAAGTTTGCAGGCTGATGTGGATATTCAGCTTCCACTGGCAACTCAAGAGGGATTATATTGGATCGCCCAGGAGGCGCTCAATAATACGCTCAAACATGCCGGAGCGTCTTCAGTGCAAATCTTGTGCGATATGGAAAAGAAAAATACGATTAGATTTGAAATCACGGATGACGGTGTCGGATTTGATCCTGCGGAAGGCTTGCGCACCCATGGATACGGGCTGACGAACATGCGTGAACGAGCCTTGAAAATGAATGGCAACCTGCAGATTGATTCTTCCCCTGGACGGGGGACGAAGATTATCATCTCTATTCCATTGAGGGGGGGGGTATCCGCATGATCCAACCAAAGGTGATTGGTGTATTGATTGTGGATGACCATACCCTGGTGCGCCGCGGTTTGAGCGCCATCATCGAGACGACCTTGGACATCGCAGTGGTAGGCGAAGCTGCCGACGGTATGGAAGCGGTGGCGAAGGCTGCTCAACTCCAGCCGGATGTGATTCTGATGGATATCGTCATGCCGCGCAAAAACGGCATTGAAGCCACCCTGGACATTAAACAAGCAAACCCCGATACCAACATCCTGGTTTTAACCAGTTTCGATCAAGCCGATCAAGTCTTTCCCGCCATCAAAGCCGGCGCCATCGGCTACCTGCTCAAAGATGCGACCCCCGATGAATTGCTGCGGGCGATCCGCGATGTATCTCAGGGCAAACCCTCGCTGCACCCCAACGTGGCGCTGCGTTTAATTCATGAACTTAAGAAACCCGTTGATCTTTCGCCTGTGGTAGAACCCTTGACAGAGCGAGAACTGGAGGTGCTGAACCTGCTGGCTGAGGGTTTTACCAACCGCGCGATATGCACCAAAATTAGCATTAGCGAACGCACCGTTGGAACACATGTCAGCAATATTCTGTCCAAACTGCATCTGGCAAACCGTACCCAAGCCGCGTTATATGCGCAGGGGAAATCGAAAGGAGCCTCCAGGGCAGAATCGTAAGCCCGCTTGCCAGCCTTGCGCCCTCCGTAAAATGACCTACGTAAGAATACCAAAAAGACGGCTGAAAAGCCGTCTTTTTATTGAGTTGTTTTTCCGTATTCCTCACGATGTGTTAATCCCTTTTTTATGCAATAATAAAAATGGACTGAAAGCTGCCTCCTAGTAGGGTGGGGTAATAGTTTGCTAATAATTAATAATGTCAATAAAAAGGAGTTTTTTATGTTTAACTGGTTTAACAATTTACGCTTGGGACCAAAATTATTGATTGCCTTTCTTGGATTGACAATTATTGTTGGTGGTGTACTCGGGGGAGTGAGTATGTTAAGCCTTAACAATGTCAACCAGATCATCCTTGAGATTACCGATCAGAGATTACCTTCGGTTAAGAATTCCACGGCGGTGGAGCGTTACGCCCTGCGCACCATTCTGGATGAGAAGAAGTACCTCTATGCCTATTTCAATGAAAATGTGGATGGTTTGATGTTCCAAAAATCAGCTATGACCAACATCGATCAGATCAACAAGTCATTAGATCAGGTGGATAAAGTTGCCAATCAATACAATGACCAGGATCTATTAGCAAAATCAAAAGAGGTGCGTACGGTTACTGCACAATACAAAGACCTCTTCAATCAAGGGGTTACCCAAACTCAGAATAATAAAACATTAGCAACTACAATGGCTGATAATGGCACGAAGGTCAGCGATCTGGCAAAAGCCTTCTTCAATTCCAAGACGGGAAAATCGGATGAACAATCCTTGAAACAAATCCCCATTCTGGTGGACATCTGGGATACGGCGCTTGAAACCCGCTTGAACCAGAACAAATATATGCGCACCATGAATCAGCAATATTTAACGGACATGAACAATGGTCTTAAGAAACTTGGGGTTCGCTATGATGATTTAAGAAAAGTCACTACCGATCCGGCGGATTTGCAAAAAATTGACGGAGCCATGGCTGCAACCGACGTTTTTAACAAAGCAGCCCAAGATTGGGTAACCAATGATAATGAGCTAAAAAATAAAGTTTTAACTCAAATGGATTCTATTGGCACAAAGGTGCAGGAAACCGCTATGGCGGCTGAAGATGCCGGATGGGCTGCAGCAGATGCTACCAAAGTCAAGAGCAGTGGGATTGTTTCACAAGCCATTCTCATGCTGGTGATAGTACTGGTGATTGCCATCCTGATTGGTTTGATGTTGGGGTTGTTCATATCCCGTTCGATCGCCAATGCTGCAAAACTGCTGGTGAAGACTGCTGAACAGATCAGCCAAATGGATTTACCCTCCTTTGCGGAGGCAACCACCGCCATCGCCAATGGCGACCTGACCAAATCGGTCAGCGTGCAGACCCAAAGCGTAGCCTATGACTCAAAAGATGAAATGGGCGACCTGGCGCGCGCCTTCAATGCCATGATCACCAAACTGCAGGATGTTGGCACCAATTTTACCCGCATGACCACCAACCTGCAGGAATTGATCGGAGAGGTGTCGGAAAGTGCGCTGACGGTGGGATCGACTTCCAACCAGCTAGCCACTGCGGCTGACCAGACGGGGAATG
>JBAXBF010000125.1:0-8694 GCA_037142095.1 Chloroflexota bacterium | reverse complement strand
AGCGTTCCCAAACCTCGATTTGTATATAGAAGCATATTTCCAATATTATATAATCCCGATGGGTATTTAATCCCAGCATCTGGCAATATGAGTGGACCCAAACCAGGTAAATTGACTTGACCGCCGTGTGAATGCCCTGAAATTTGCAAGTCAATTCTGCCGGTAGCTGCATTTTGATCGGCAAAATCCGGATAGTGCGCTAGTAGAATAGTCGCTCCAGGTTCCCTTAACCGGGATAAAGCCCGGTCAGAAAAATCATCATGTGTGCTTATTCCGGTAATATTAAGCATATCTTTACCTCGTTGCAATAAATATACCGTATTACTCAATAGCCTAATACCTGCTTTCCCCATTACTTGACGAATACCGGCTTCATCGCTCAAATCATGGTTTCCAAAAACCGCAACAATACCATCTTGGGCAGTCAACTTACTGAGTTGTTCGATTAATGTTTGTTCGAAGATTAATGTTTGGTCTAAAGGATTTGAATTGCGAGTGATGAAATCACCTGTTATAGCAACTAAATCAACTTTTTGTTGGTTGATGACCTGGATAACATCGGCAAGTCTCTCTCTATTCATATCGGCATCGTCAAAGTGGATATCACTTATTTGTAATAGACGATAGCCGTTGAAGGATGGCGATAGACGGGGAATCTTTATGCGGATGGAATTGATTTCTAACCAATCTGCTTTTGTCGAATCGGAAATAATACTACATGAAGATGCAATCCCTGCTCCTAGAAAAGAGAGACCAAGTACTTTAAGGAAATCATGGCGGGATATTTGATGAGGATCGATCTTGTCCATATGTTTCGTAATCCTGATTGAAGAATAAAAATTGGAGTTTATTTAAGTTATATTATTATTTGATAGACAACAAGGCGTCATTGGCTTATAATATATCACACTATCAAATGAAGCCGTATTAATACTTTGTTACGATTCATTCATCTTATCCATAATAGAGAGGTAAAAATAAGTAAGATGATCTCAATAATCAAAGATCGTATTGTACCCATCTTGACGATAATACTCTTGGTGATGGTACTTTTTGTTAATGTAAATCCAGCGCTGAGTCAAGCTCCTATCGTCCATACAGTGCTCTTTTTTTCACCCACTTGTCCGCATTGTCATACTGTGATGACACAAGTTCTTCCTCCTCTAAAGAATGTGTATGGAACACAATTAGATATTTTAGAGGTAGATACAACCAAGCCGGAGGGATCTGATCTCTATAATAAAGCAATCGAGAAATATAAAATCACTGAAGACCGGATGGGTGTTCCTACCATGATTATTAATGATATTGTTTTAGTAGGTGGACAGGAAATTCCAGATCGATTGGCGGGATTAATTGAGCAGGGGGTTAAAGGGCAAGGCTATGATTGGCCAGATATCCCCGGATTGAAAATATTTGTTGATAATCGCGGGAAGCAACCTCAAATTAATCCTATCATAGCTCGGATCCAGCAAGACCTCGCTGGGAATATCATAGCGATTATCGTTCTGGTTGGATTGATTGTTACCCTCATCTATAACATCTTGAATTTTCTTAAAGCATCCAACCGTAAATCCCTCAAAAAAGTTGCGGTCCTTGAAAAAATTGAAATCCAATGGATTATTGCTATCCTGGTTGCCATCGGAGTAATCGCTGCTGCTTATCTTTCTTATGTTGAACTTACACAGTCAGAAGTAATCTGCGGTCCCGTCGGAAATTGTAATGCTGTTCAGGGAAGTCCTTACGCCAAATTATTTGGAATATTACCCATTGGTATATTGGGTTTGGTTGGATATGTATTCATTGGCATAGCTTGGATTCTTGTAATTTTTGGACAACAAGAATGGCAAGGTAAGGCATACCTCGCCATGTGGGCAATGGTGCTTTTTGGTGTTCTATTTTCTACTTATTTAACATTCCTGGAACCATTTGTGATTGGTGCCTCTTGTGCCTGGTGTTTAACTTCTGCAATCATCATGCTGGCATTATTCTGGGTTACTACGCCAACTGCTGGACTCGCTTATGCGTCCATGAACGTAAAACAGCCCAGGAAAAGACATTAATTCTTTCATGATGTTGTTGTCCCCAAAAATTATTTTGGGGACAACGCCTTGATAAATATGGTCTCAAATTCCAGTGGCGTCCGAATCCACATCGATGGCGTGGTACAGGGCGTTGGTTTTCGTCCCTTTGTATTTAATCTGGCGAAACGTCTAGCGCTTTATGGGTGGGTACAGAATACCTCTGGTGGGGTAGATATTGAAGCGGATGGTTCATCCGAAGTTCTGGATCAATTTATAAATATTTTGCAAACTGAAGCTCCACCGCTTTCCAGTATCGATAATATCAAAACAACTTTTATTCCTGCGCAAGGTTTCAAGAAATTTGAAATCATTCATTCCACACCCATTGAGGGTGCATTTCAGCCAATTTCACCGGATGTAAGCATTTGTTCCGATTGCATGCGTGAGCTATCCAATTCTCAGGATCGGCGTTTTCGCTATCCTTTTATAAATTGTACGAATTGTGGACCACGTTATAGTATTATTAAAGATATCCCCTATGATCGCCCCAATACGACAATGGCGCAATTCCCAATGTGCGTGGATTGTGCTGCCGAGTATCAGAATCCTGCTGATCGCCGCTTCCATGCTCAACCGGTTGCCTGTCCAGTTTGTGGCCCTCATATCTGGTTAGAAATGAATGGTCAGCTTGTTTCAGAAAGAGAGGATGCTCTTCAACAGGCGAGGCAAATGATAAACCAGGGGAAAATTCTGGCTGTAAAAGGGTTAGGCGGGTTTCATCTGGTTTGTGATGCCACGAATGACTCTGCTGTTCGTGAACTTCGTCGCCGCAAATTACGGGTTGGCAAACCCTTTGCATTGATGATGGCTGACATGGATGGGATTGAAAAATATTCTTATGCGGATGATACCAGCCGAGAGTTCCTTCAGTCCATCGAACGTCCCATCGTCATTCTTGAAAGACGAGCCGGGGTGCCGATCAGTTTAGATGTTTCCCCAAATCAGAATACGCTGGGGGTTATGTTACCCTATACTCCTTTGCACTATCTGTTATTAGAACCAGCCAATGGATTTCCGGATGCATTTGTAATGACCAGCGGAAACATGAGCGAAGAGCCGATTGCAACAGATAACATTGAAGCGCGCCAGCGGTTATCTTCACTTGCAGATGTGTTTTTGATGCATAATCGCGATATCCATATCCGCTGTGATGACTCAGTTATCCGCATCTTTCGTGGGCAGAATTACCCTCTGCGGCGCTCACGTGGGTATGCGCCTTTACCTGTTATTTTAAAGCAAGAAATGCCTCAACTTCTTGCCACTGGTGCAGAATTAAAAAATACTTTTTGTATGACCAAAGGTTCTTATGCTTTTCTGAGCCATCATATCGGGGATCTGGAAAACTATGAAACCCTATCTTCTTTTGAAGACGGCATTGCTCATTTTGAGCGTCTCTTTCGGGTAAAACCAGAAGCAATTGCTTATGACCGTCATCCTGATTACTTAGCCACGCGCTATGCGTTAGAGCGTGCGGATCGAGAGAATATCCCTGCGTTAGGGGTTCAGCATCATCATGCTCACATTGCCGCCTGTATGGCAGAACATGGTATTGCTAAATCTGAACCGATCATCGGGATTGCATTTGATGGAACGGGTTATGGTGAGGATGGTGCCATCTGGGGAGGCGAAGTTCTACTCGCTACCTATAGTTCCTACAAACGTCTCTTTCATCTGCCTTATATTCCTCTTCCTGGCGGCGATTTGGCTGTGCGTGAACCCTGGCGGTTGGCACTTGCCTGGTTACGACAAGCTAAAATTTCGTGGGAAGAAGATCTTCCGCCGACCCGTTATGTTACCGGATTGTCAGGTCATATACAGATTCTCGATATGCTACGTTACCAGTTAGAAAGTAAAACAAATTCCCCGGAAACTTCGAGTATGGGAAGGCTTTTCGATGCAATAGCTGCTCTTGTAGGACTCCGCCAGGTTGTTAGTTATGAAGCCCAAGCAGCCATAGAACTGGAGACCCAGGCGGCTCAATGTGCAGAAGAAAAAGGCACATATCCCGTCTACTTGGAGAAAAATATATTTGACCCAACCCCTCTAATATCCGCGATTGTTATGGATATAAAAGCCAATGTACCTGTTCCTATTATTGCTGCACGCTTTCATAATAGTATTGCGGCTGCTGTCCTGGACATTTGCTGCCAGATTAGGCATAATTTTGTAGTAAATAAGGTTGCTTTAAGCGGTGGTGTGTGGCAGAATATAACCTTATTAGATCATACCAACTCCCTTTTGCTTTCAAATGGCTTTGAGGTTTTGACACATACGAAGGTACCCGTAAACGATGGTGGGCTTGCACTTGGCCAGGCGATTGTTGCTGTCCACTGGTTAAAGGAAAAGGCATGAAATTCCTGCATGAATTCCGAAATCCTGAAATGACCCGAAAACTGCTGGATGAGTTACATCATTTTATTACGCGTCCCTGGGCGATCATGGAGATTTGCGGTGGGCAGACCCATGCGATTATGAAATCCGGTTTAGACCAGCTACTGCCGCCTGAAATTGAGTTGATTCATGGACCTGGCTGTCCGGTTTGTGTTACGCCCATTGAAACGATTGACAAAGCGTTGGCTATTGCTTCTCTTCCTAATGTTATATTTACATCCTATGGTGATATGCTGCGTGTGCCAGGCAGCCGAGATGATTTGTTCAGTATTAGGGCGCGGGGTGGTGATGTTCGTTTTGTTTATTCACCCCTTGATGCGGTCAAGATAGCCCTGCAAAATCCAGATAAAGAGATCGTCTTTTTTGCTATCGGATTCGAAACGACCGCCCCGGCAAACGCAATGAGTGTTTTCCATGCTCAGAATGCGCGTGTGGCAAATTTTAGCGTTTTGACAGCACATGTGCGTGTACCTCCTGCTATGCACGCTATTCTGGGTTCTCCTTACAATCGCGTGAATGGTTTTCTTGCAGCCGGACATGTATGTGCCGTTATGGGTTATTGGGAATATCCACCCATAGCACAGAAATATCATGTGCCTGTTGTAATTACTGGGTTTGAGCCGGTGGATTTACTTCGGGGTATTCTGGCAACGGTGCGGCAATTGGAGCAAAACAAGGCGGAAGTTGAAAATGCGTATGAACGCATTGTAACTTTTGAGGGGAATCGCCCGGCACAAGCTATAATTGAAAGGGTATTTACCGAATGTGACCGTAAATGGCGTGGAATTGGCATGATTTCTGCGAGTGGTTGGCGACTTAAACCGGAATTTGCCGATTTTGATGCCGAAAATCGATTTGATGTTGGCGAGATCCAACCCCAGGAATCACCGCTTTGTATCGCGGGAGACGTATTACAAGGGATTAAAAAGCCCTTAGATTGTCCTGCATTTGGGAAGCAGTGTACACCGCAAAATCCTCTGGGCGCGCCGATGGTTTCCGCGGAAGGTGCCTGCTCAGCATATTATGCTTATAAACGAGAAATAAATCTGGATGAATACTGAAAAGAATAGAACTACAATTGAACAAGCTTACTGCCCCGTACCCTTATCTCATGCTGAACAGATCGTTATGGGACATGGCAGCGGCGGAAAAATGAGTCATGATCTTATCCGCAAAGTATTTTTACCGTATTTTGATAATCCTGAATTGCGTGCCGGTGATGATGCTGCGCTCGTTCACTTGAATGAGCATACAAGCATTGCTGTAAGTACAGACACACATACGGTCGATCCGCTTTTCTTCCCAGGTGGAGATATTGGTAAATTATCGGTGTGCGGGACAGTCAATGATGTTTCTATGATGGGTGCTCAATCGCTTTATCTGACGGCAGGTTTTGTCCTCGAGGAAGGGTTGGACATGGAAACCCTGGGTCGCGTCATTATTTCGATGCAAGCCGCAGCCCAAGAAGCCGGAATTACAATTATTGCAGGTGATACGAAGGTAGTCCAAAAAGGGAAAGCCGACGGAATGTATATTAATACGACCGGTATAGGTGTTGTTCCCCAGGGCAGAAACATCAACGGTAGAAATGCCAGACCCGGAGATATCGTCATTCTCTCTGGACCCATTGGAGATCATGGAATTGCCGTTTTATCTGCACGTGGGCAAATGGGATTTGAGACAGATGTTATCTCTGATGTTGCCCCTCTCAATCATCTCATTGCTGCGATATTGGAAACGAGTGATCAAATTCATGTCTTGCGTGATCCGACGCGCGGTGGGGTTGGGACTACGTTGAATGAAATCGCACGCCAATCTGGGGTAGGAATCATCCTACAGGAAGATAAAATACCCATCCGACCGGCTGTTGAGTCTGCTTGTGAAATGCTCGGTTTTGATCCGCTTTATATAGCTAACGAGGGAAAATTACTTGCAATCGTAGGGCGAGATGACGCAGAAAAAGTTCTTGCCAGGATGCGCAAAACGCGCTATGGGGAAGATGCTGTCGTAGTAGGGGAAGTTGTCTCATCTCCTGCCCGCCGTTTGTTAGTCAAAACTGTTATTGGTTCAACGCGTGTTGTCGATATGCTGGCTGGAGAAATATTACCGCGAATTTGTTAGGATTGGTATAATCGGGTTAATAGAGGCAAAAAAGATGTGCACCAGAGATATGGATACGAAAAAAAAATACATAATAAGTAAAAAAATATATAGTCTGATAAGTAGTATCCTAATTTTTGCTTTGGCAATATTTTTTCTGAGAAGCAGTGCACAGGCTGGGGCGCCAACTTCTCCATATCTGCAAGCCAGTGCGTTGGTTGCTGAGGTCAATAAGCAACGCACTGCGAAAGGATTATCTCCCTATCGAGTCGATGCAGCATTGATGGCTGCAGCCCAGGGACACGCCGAGTACATGGCGCGGTCGGGTGCCGTAACCCATACAGGTGTGGGCGGTTCCGCCCCTGCTGACCGTGCAAAACTTCAGGGGTATGGTTCAGGTACCCAGATTTTCGTTACCGAGAATATTTATTCCGGAGCTAGTGCTTCACCTGCTACTGCGGTTAACTGGTGGATTGCAGATGGCGGCTGGCATCTTGAAGGTGTCATGTCCACCACTTATCAGGATGTCGGTGCCGGAATCGCAACTGGTTCATCGGGTGCCCTCGTCTATTTTACACTGGATGTTGGTTATATAGCGGGTGGCGTATCATCGGGTGGTCAAGGATCTTCAACGCAATCTGCGGCGAGTGCAACCCGCCTCGCTGCAGCCCAACCTGTTATTGCCTCCTCTCCTGCGGCAGACGGCTCGATTATTCATATCATCCAGCCTGGACAAACGCTTTGGACGATTTCTGCAACCTATAAAGTACCTCTTCCAGAACTTCTCTCAATCAACAATCTCAAGGAGAATAGCTTCGTTCATCCCGGAGATAAGGTCATTGTTCGCAAGCCTGGTTCTCCCGCCTTCTCTTCAACAATTGAGATACCTCTCGCTGGCACTACTACCGCACAAAGCACTGCCCTTGTAACAGATACAATTCAATCTCCTCCAACGGTTACCTCTTTTCCTACCTCAATACCCACAACCTTACCACCTGTAATTACTTCCATCGCTATTAAACCCACCCCTACCCCTGCTCCAACCGGAGGTATTGATCCTCTTCGAGCGATCGCCGCGTTGATCATTGGGGTGATTGCGTTGACATCTGTATTAATTTTATCCTTCGTTAAGAAATCAGAATAAAGACGCTATTTTATCACTCAATTTTGATTCCCTCTAAATTTTCAAGATTTTCAGGATATTTCATATTTAAATTTTTGAGCGTATCCACGATGATGGATGCGATCACAAGGTTTCGGTACCATTTTTTATTTGCGGGCACAACATACCAGGGTGCCCAGGAACTGCTCGTTTTTATTAAAGCGTCTTCATAGGCGTCCATGTAATTATCCCAAAGCTTTCTCTCCTGCAAATCACTTGAAGAAAACTTCCAGTGTTTTGTAGGATCTTCCAGTCTTTCTTGCAGTCTTTTTTTCTGTTCATCCGCATCGATGTGGAGATAAAATTTGAGGATGATGGTTCCTTCTTCAGACAGCATATGCTCAAACCGGCTGATTTGTTCATAACGGCGTTTCCAGATTTCATGAGGAGCGAGATTATGGACACGCACAATCAGAACATCTTCGTAGTGGCTGCGGTTAAAGATAACAATCTCACCTTTTGCCGGTATTTGTTGGTGAATGCGCCAGAGATAGTCATGATCTAATTCCTCAATGGTGGGGGCTTTGAAGCTTGCCACACGGACACCCTGAGGATTAACCCCTTCAAAAACATGGCGAACAGTGCCGTCTTTGCCGCTCGTATCCATCCCTTGCAGTACGATTAATACTTTATGCTTATGTTCGGCATAAAGTAGTTCCTGAAGTGCTTCGAGTTCTTTATTCAGTTTGAGCAGTTTTTTCTGGGCGATTGTTTTATCTCCTGAAAAAGCGCTTGTATCCCCGGCATCGAAATGTTTCAAATCAATTTTCTCATTAAGACGAACGATATATCTTTCCATGTTTTCTTGTTCCTTTTGAGGAAATATCCTTTAATCTAAATTCAACATCAAATTTAATTATATCAAAAAAATGTACCATCTCAATAAATAGGGGCAAGATTATGTAACCACCCAAGATTGTCCCAAGCCGAGTTCTTTAGCACGTATTTCGACCAGGT
>JBAXBF010000124.1:0-8699 GCA_037142095.1 Chloroflexota bacterium | reverse complement strand
GGAGGGTGAAGCGAAGCATCACAAGGTTTATCGAAACAAAACTGAAACTCAAGGTCAACCAAAAGAAGACAGGGATTCGGCGTCCGGTGACCTTTAATCTGCTTGGCTACGCCTTTGTTTCCACGTTCAAGCGTGGTGAGTGGGGCAAGTATAATTTACGGGTAAATCCGGCAAGGTTCGATCAGCTTAAAGACCGTATCAGGCAGGTCACCCGTAAAACCAGCCCGATGACCTTCGACGAGCGGATAAGGGAACTCAACTCACTTACCCGTGGCTGGGTGAACTACTTCAAATTGGCCACGATGTGGGGCAAACTGCACGAGTTGGACGGATGGGTCCGTAACCGCTTACGCTATTGTATTTGGAAACAGTGGAAGCGGCCTAACCGCCGTCGTCGTGCGTTTATTCAATTGGGGGTTGATCCTGATCATGCCTTTGCCTGGGCGTATTGCAGGCACAGTGGATGGTTTATATCTCAAAGCCCCATGATGACCACTACGATCCCTCTGGAACGGTTAAAACAAAGGGGTTACATTTCTTTCGAGGAGGTCTATTCAAAGATTGCTCATGTTTAACGAACCGCCGTATACGTGGCCCGTACGTACGGTGGTGTGAGAGGTGCACTCCGGTCAGCAATGGCCGGAGCCGCCTACTCGATTAGCACAAGTTTTGAATTCTCAGTCGTAATGAAACCTACACTTGGCTATCAGTATCTCATCATCCGAAAATCTATAGATCAAGCGATGTTCATCAGTTATTCTACGCGACCAAAATCCTTTATACTTATATTTCAAAGGTTCAGGTTTGCCAAGTCCAGAATAAGGAGTTCGCGAAATATCCTTCAACAATTCGTTAATCTTTAACATCATTTTCTTGTCGGTCCTCTGCCAATACAAGTAATCCTCCCAGGATTCATCCACGAATGTGTACTTCATTTCTCAATTAGTTCTTTTTGAAATGAGGACCCACTCTTCAATTTCTCAATTGCGGCATCCAACCGTTTCTCATTTATCTTGGATGAAAGCTCATGTTGGGTGGTACTCAATGAATTATATTCTTCCAATGAGATAATAACCACTCCACTATCTTTTCCCCTGTTGATAATAAGTGTTTCGAAATTTTCTGTAACCCGATCCAGATATCTTTTAATATCTTTTCGAAAATCGGAAATCGTTGTCGTTAACATGTTTTAATATTATTGTACATTTAGAAGTACAAATATAAGTACATTTTATCAATATAGAAGCAATGCAACTAAATTTCATCAAAATTTGTGGTAACGCCCCGCGTGCATCCACAGTGCGGGTTTTAGCAGGTTCTATATTTGATTTTCGTTTGCTCGTTCAGTAGCACCAGCTGCTTTCCTGACCACGCTTCCCCGCATTGTGGCTGCACGCTCGTTATGTGCCGTAGTTATTGGCCTACACTAATTTTTAAGTGAGGTAATTCTATTTGTAATTTCACATGAGCCTGCAGTGCACCAAATACTCGCATCAATGTGTCAATGGTAACATTACTTGCATTACTTTCAATTCTTGAAATTTGAGCCTTTTGTACGCCAATAAGCTTTCCTAAATCTTCTTGTGTCAATTTACGTTCTTGACGTGTTTGCTTTATGGCTTTTCCTATCAAGTCCATTTGTAATTCATATTCAAATCGATCCCGGTCGGGCGTGCCGACTTTTCCAATAAGTTTATCTTGAACTTCATCTAATGTGTATGTTTTCATTTCCTTTTCTTTTTAGATTTTTCTTTGTCCTCAAAGTACTTAATCCTAATTTGCTTCGCTTTTTGGATCTCACTCTCTGGAACCTTACTACGCTTTTTAATTAATCCATGGGTTGCAACAACTAATGTGTTTTCTGAATCTGTTTTATCCCAAAAAGAAAGCAAACGATATTTCAACCCTTGGTATAGAGTTCTAAATTCCCAAATATCATCTTTCAACTTTGAGAAAAGTTCAGGGTCTTGTTCAACCTGAGCTTTACGAATATTGAATAGGATTTTTTCGTGATGCTTTTTATCAATAGCTTTTAGAAATTCGAATGCCTCTTCCAAAAATTCGATGTTGAAAAATTTGTCCATACTTCCTATTCTGGTCAGGCAAAGGTACGAAATGTTTCTTTATATGTAAACTCTTTTATTGAAAGGTTTTTCTTAACTATGGCACATAACTCACTTATAACACCTGTCGGAGAAGTGCTGCTGAGCCTCTCTGGAAAGGTGTATAGGGGAGGGGATGTAGCGTGTTATATTTTTTGCTATTTGGAGGCGCAGGGTGATGGCCGGTTCATAAATCATCGAGCGGACTGCGGATATGCTGAATGCTTCGTGTACTGACATGGGTGTAAATTTCAGTCGTTTTCGTACTCCGGTGTCCCAGAATCTCCTGGATGTAACGAATGTCAACCCCCGATTCGTGTAAATGTGTCGCATAACTGTGCCTTAACCAGTGTAAAGTTACTGGTTTTTTAATATTTGCCTAATCAAATACTTTTTTAGAGCTGATGTTTGATAACCAGCCGGGCGCCGGCTTTCTATTGCTTCGGGAACCACCGGATGAATACGAACAGCAATACCAGGCAGATAAGCCCGATCACTATCCATGGCAGTTTGGAGATGAAGTTATCAAGCCTATCGGGTTTGACGATTTTGATCTTTTCGACCGGAATCTTTCGCGTGATATACACTGTGTCGCCTTTGCAGTTGCCCGTAAGGAAGATTGTATCGTGGATTTTACGGAGTTTGATCTGAAGGCGATCTTTCTGGATTATTACGGTATCGGGGATGGTTTTATAATCGAACAGGGTATCGACCCTGAGTTGTGGAATTATCACAGAATCTTTGATTATAAGGGTGTCGGGCGTTTTTAGCTCGGGATGCAGGGCGAGTAACCGGTTTAGGCGGTATGAGGGTGAGCAGCTTGCGAGGAGAAGTAGGAATAGAGTAACGATTATGGGTTTCATGGCAGGGAATATTGAATGACAAATGACGAATGACGAGTGACGAATTTTTTGCTCATAAGAAGTCGTTAAGTCGCCTTAGCCAGCCGTTTTCAAATCGTTTCTGGGATGGGTCTCTGCTGATGATACTGCGGATGAAGGCGACGCGGACCTTGTATATCCTGATTTTGAGCTGCCAGGGATTGGCGCTGTTGACTTTGGAGATGGTTACCGGGCCCACGATGCCATCGTCGGGTACTCCAAGCAGACGCTGCGGAATGATGATGCCCCATTTGCCGCTGCACCAGAGCCAGTCGACCAGGATATCGGCCAGGGCCTGGTTATTCATTTCATCGGCACGCCATCGATCCCAATAGAACTTTTTAAGCACTGCCGTTGCATCGGATTTGGTGAGCAGTTTAATGTCGTCGCTATCGATGTCGCCATCACCGTCTTTGTCGTAACCTACCTGACGCCAGGTTGATATGGTTACGCCCATATTGGTGGCGCCTCCATGATCGAGGGGATCGTCGGCGAAGCCTCCTTCCCATTTAAAGATTTTCGGAGCAAGCAGATTAATATCGGCCATGGTTTATTCTTTTGATTTTACCTGAAAGATGGTGTCTTTGACATACAGCAGGCCGAATATAGTCGGCAGGAAGGCCATAAACTCGCCCCAGGCGATGATCTTATTGAAGACGAGAACAAGGCTGATCAAAAGAAACAAGGCGCCCAGCAGGGAGGTACGCCAGTTGGTGAAGAGACGGGTTTTCATAATTACCAATTACCATTTACCAATGACCAATTACCAATGACCAATGACCAATTATTTTTTTCGCAGATAGACATGGATTTCGTTGATTTGCTTTAAAATTTCACGGGTGTCGGATTTGATGTCAATTTTAAGGGCATCGAGCTCTTTGCGGTTTTCGCTGCAGTGTGCTTCAACATTCTTTTTCAGGTTGATGATCTCCACGTTGATGGCTGCAATTTGGATTTCGAGGTGAATCCAGACTGAAATAACACCCATGATGAATGTGGCCAGGCTGATTGCCTGAAGGATTGGAAGACCGAATATTTTAGCGCTCTTGACCAAGGGTTAAAGTGATTAGAAGGTCGTTGTTTCAACCATTTCGATGTAGGCTACCCAATGCATGGGCGTGTCGTGCAAACCTGTGGCTGTAACTTTCAAAGCTCCATTGGTGGTATCGGCTGTGGCTTCAATTGTAATATTGTCGCCTGTATTATCGGCCACATTTACAAGGACGGGTGTTCCGATAAGGGCTGTGGTGCTGGCCAGTTCTCCGCGTTTTATCATGCCAGCGATTGTGGCATGCTGGGCAGAGGCATAATCGCCACTGGTTGCCAATACCCGGATGAAGAAAGCATAGATTTTAAATTGGGCCAACGTAATATAATAGGTTGGGTCAACCAAAAGATCAACGGGGTCATCGCTTGGTGTGATGCCTTTGGCGATGATATGGGTAACCTGGCAATCGCCAAGATCACCACCGGTAAAGATGCCTCCACCCTTGATTTGCTGCGTGTGATTATATGCAGCGCAGCTTTTTCCCTCCATGTGGACATGGTTGAAGCCATTGGATGAATTTGACGTGCCTTCACAATGGCCATCGGAGGCCTGCAGGTCATTCGTGCTACCTTCGACATGATTGTTGCTACCGATGCAGGTGTTGTCGTTCCCTGACACTGCATTCTTGTTGCCTGTGACCACATGTGAATAGCCTGCCACCAGGTTGTGTGTGCCTTCTACTGCATTACTTTCACCTGCGATTGAATTATAGTGAGACCCGGAGGTTGAAGCGGCGTTGGCTTTACCGGCAACAATATTATCATTACCGGCAACGGTGGCGTGATCTTCGCCTGCCACCAGGTTGTTATTGCCAGCGGCGGTATTGTCGTTGCCTCCCACGATATTGCAGGTGCCCGCAGCCGTATTGAGATGGCCGGCTCCACCCGTGCCTACAATGGCCGAGTTTGCGCCAGCGCCAGGAGAGACAAGGTCAGTGACGCCCTTGATTGTCGCAGCGGTGACCGGGTTTGAACCTCCGGTATCAAGACCGGTATCGGTACCCTGGGTGTGGTCAGCGGCGTTTGAATGGTCGAGGGTGTTGGCATGATCATTAGCGTTAGAATGCTTAAGGTCAACGGCAGATTTGACATCGGCAGCTGTTACGGCGTTTGTGCCTCCGGTATCCAGGCCCTGATCGGTACCGGCTGCGTGCTTATCGGAAACGGCATCATCGACATCGGCCTGGGTGCCGGTAATCACTTTAAGGATATCGCCATCGGCATCGAGCAGGTTCATCACCCCGTGGTCATCGACGAAAGAGCGGATATGTCCGGATGACGGAGCTGCCGGAGGGGTGCCAAGCAGACTGTGCTGCTGATAATCGGATTCGCCGGCGGCGGCGCTCTGGCTGTTGTTGAAGAAGGTTGAGGAGCCCATGGGAATTTGAGGATTTGAGGATGTGAAGATTTGGGGATGTGAAAATTTGAGGATGTGGAGATTTGAAGATTTGGGGATGTGGAGATTATTTAATTGAATGAAAAATAGCAGTCGGTGATGGTTCCGGTTTTGGCGGTGCCTACGGTTATTTTGAAGCGGACCCAGGTTGTGAGCAGGTTCATCACGTTGAGGGTGGCGGAGGTATCGTCTTTGTCGAGAACCATACTGGTGACATCGTCGAATTTTGAACCATCGAGGCTTTGTTGGAGCGTAACGGTTACATCGGCGTCAAGGCCGCAGTAGATGAACTGGGCGGAGATGTTCATGGAACTATCGGGAACCTGGACGTAATCGAGATACGAATCGCCGTCGGCGATGTCGAGGTTGCAGGTGATTTTTGTGCGGGAGAGTGGCATATTATTTTGATTTAAAATGATTAGACAATAGCGATTTCAAGCATTTCAACCTGGGCAATCCAACGAATGGATTCATTTGCTGCACCGGTGACCGTAATTTTCAACGCTCCATTGATTGTATCGGCGGTTGCAACAGCAGATAATCCTACACTGCTACTCAGCATAACTGTATCAACGGTTGGCGAAAGAAGCGCTGCAGAGGCATTGTTTGCTCCAATGGAAATAACACCCCTTATTTCCTGGCAAAACCCGGCATTAAGCGTTGAAAGAATACCAATGACCCTGACTGCAAATGAACTGGCCCTGTTTTTGGTCAGCAAGAGATTATACCCATCGACCAGCAATACCACCGGGGTTAAACCAGTAGTTATGCCCTTTGCAACGAACGCTGCAAGAACTTGTACTGAATTTCCAGAGACTTTGCTCAGGCACATGTTATAATTGTAATCAGCCCATGTGCGGAGAACCCCAGGAAGCGAGGGCCTGGAAATTGCATGAAGTTGCTTGGCATAATCCCTGTAGTTGGTCACTCCTGACCTTAATGAACTGACTTGATAATATTTAGATTGACCCATAATATCAATAGTTATATTAAGCGGCGAATAACACCAAGAACTTATCAAGTGTGCCAGTGGTGCAATCGCCAGTTTCAACCAGGAAGCGAATCCAGGTAGTGAGCAGTTCGCTGACATTTAATGTCATAGAAACAGAATCAATGTCCATTAGTATTTGGATAGGCATTTCGTCGATTGTTCGGCACTCATCGAAATCAATGCCGTTGAGGCTTTGATACATAATACAACCAAAAGCATTGTCGATGCCGTGATACTTGAATTGTACGGTTATCTTGGTGCAGCCATTGGGAATTTGTACGGAAGGAGTAAAAGCCGTACCACCTTCAGCGACGATAGTGGCAATGTCCATATCGCATAAAACCACTCTACGTTGAACCTGTGCCATTTTAAGGAATTTGAAGATTTGAAGATTTGAAGATTTGAAAATGAAATAATATTTTTTTATGTGATTCGTATTCCGGCTATGCGACGGGCTGTCGGCAGGGTGTATAATGGAAACTTCTGGTCGATTAGATACGCCACGAGCAAATCCAGTTTGTATTTGGCCATTGCGAATACTTCCTTTACGATGTCCCGACGATGTTCAGGGGAGATCATCACGGCTGTTGAGACATCCATCAGGGATTGAGCAAGGGCAGGATCAGAGCCGGTGGTGTACTGAGAAGTTTCAAGCAATTGCTGGTTGAGCATGTTTCCCTTGACGTAGTATGCCAGGCATGGTTTGATGTAATCTTCGACCAGGGTACCATAGAGCGCCCCTGAAGGATCGAGTAGCACATCGTCATAAAGCGGAGCAGTGAGCACCGGTTTGATGTATTGAACCTGGGCCGTGAGAATGAATGAATCCTTGATCATGGCCGGGTCGAGTTCGGTGATGTAAGCGATTGAGATGATTTCGAGGGGGGACATGAGGGCTGTCATAATTACCAATTACCAATTACCAATGACCAATTACGAATTACGATTTATTGATGAGAAGGTGTTTTGGAGTTGAAGGACCAGGACGTTCTGAGCCGGGTCGTTCTTGTCGAATTCGAGGCCGGAGTCGCGGCGGACCTCCCAGACAAAATTCATCGGGTTGATACGCGAGACGGGCGGAGAATTGATAAACTCGAAATCTTTGAGTAGTAACCCACACGCTGCAAGGGATGTTTGCAGGGATTGGTGAAAGACCTGCTGGATGGGTTTGATCACCGTGGCCATGGCTACCTCGTATTCGTTGAGGATTCGTCCGGATTCGAACGAGGATTTCATATCGGAGTACGGGGTGAGCGAAGGGAACCAGTTGTGGATGGTAATGAGCGAGAGTTCACTCTGGGTATGCAGATCGAGCCAATGTGCTTCGTTGTCGCGGCTGAAGGGGACGAATTTCACTTCGCCCACTGCTGCGCCCGGTGCCGGGTCTGAGAGGTATTGTAAAACAATTTTACCAGAATTTGTACCCAATGCCCCGAAGTACCCTGCCATTGTTGTATTCAGCGCCGTGGCATCGGCCTCGGAGTTCACTCCCGGGATGACCAGCATACCGGGAGATGCGAAGGAGGATTCAAGGCGGGTTTGGTTCCAGATGTTTGTAAGCCCGGAGATGATGACATTGCGAATGCCGGCAAAGTAAGATGGGATGCCATACCAGGTAAACTCCGGCTCGTAGTCTTTGATGTGGACTACGGAGTGAAGCAGTCCATCGTCGCCAGTAGAGAATTCCGGAAAGAGGCTGATGGATTTCAGGTGCTTGTCGCTGTTGCCTCTGAACAGATCCCAGTTCGGGTGGATGAGCGCCTGTTTGCCATCGGTATGCAAACGAACGCGGGAGGCATCCTGATGGTAGACAAAGACGAAGGATCGTTTCTTGTTGGTGACCAGCTCGTAAAAGCAGTTGCCGAAGGTGAGGTAGTCGAAGCAGAGTTTTTTGAGAGTCACTGAAAAGAGTTCCTTGCGGTTATTCGGTTGCTGCAGAAATGAAGCGGTTACCGGATCGGAGGACTGAACACCCTGCCCCAGGATGTAGTTTGTTTTAGAGTTCAAAATGGCCCGGTGAACAGGAACTTCGCGGGCGAGCTTGATGAGCTGTCGGGGCAGGGCGTTGTCGATTCCAAAAGGGACAAACACATTGATGTTCGAAGGATCCAAAATCACATCGGTATCGACCAGGTCCAGGACAGGAGAATAGCTGAACTCGTAGAAACGAGGACTTGGAGAAGGCTGAGGATTATGGGTCTTTTTAGAAGACATGAGTCGAATTACCAATTACTAATTACCAATGACCAATTGTTAATCTCCGAAGCCGGCCAGTACTAAGA
>JBAXBF010000123.1:0-8703 GCA_037142095.1 Chloroflexota bacterium | reverse complement strand
AACCAGTTGATTCATATGATAGAAGAACGCGTCGGGGAAAAAGCCCAGGTGGTTTACCGCGAACGTCATCCAGCAGATATGCTCTCGAATTGGGCAAATGTAGATAAAGCCCGCCGCTTGCTTGATTGGAATCCGCAGGTTAGTCTATCTGATGGATTAGACCGTTTAATCCAATGGTATCAGGCTGAGAAATCGTGGGTGAGTCAGATTGCGACGGAATGATTAAAAAATCGTTTCTTTCACATTCGCCAATTTTCCAGCGGATGTTGAAAAATACAGCTTATCTATTCAGCGCAACTGGTATCTCTGCTGCGCTGAGTTTGATTCAGGGTATTTTTATTGCTCGTTTATTGGGTGTAAATAATTACGGTATCCTTGGAACGATGATGTTATTTACCGGGGTTGTAAATAACATCGCTTCTTTTCGCATGGACGAACTGGTTGTCAAGTTCGTTGGGCATTACACCGAAATTGGGGATACAAAACGGGCAGCCGCTGTTTTCAAAATTGCCGCGTTAGTGGAGGTTGCCAGTTCTTTTGTGGCGTATGCTTTGATCTGGTTGCTCGCCCCGTTAGGTGCGCAATTCTTTGCAAAGGATTCTGCTCTCAGTAATTGGTTCATCATTTATGGAGTGGTTGTACTCTTCAATCTCATTTTTGAGAGCTCGACTGGTTTAATGCAAATCTTCGACTGCTTCCGGCGGATAGCCATGTTGAATTTATTGCAAAGTATTGTAACCATGGTCTTGATCTTAGCTGCTTACCTGATTTCCATTTTTGTGCCGTCAGATGTTCTTTTCGTTCAACACTCACCGATGATGATTGTAGTCGTTGTTTATATGGTCAGCAAATTGGTTGGTGCCGTTGGATTAACAGGAATGGCGTTAAGAGAAGCGCAGCAGCGTTGGGGAAAGGGATGGTGGCTGACATCGCTCTCGTTGCTCAATGGGCAGTGGCGTGAACTGATTAACTTCGCCGTCAGCACGAACTTGAGCGCAACTATAAATTTGATTAATAAAGACAGTGAACTTCTATGGGTAGCGTATTTTCGTAATCCGACAGAAACAGGTTACTATAAACTTGCATTGACGTTATTGAATATGGTACAGATGCCGGTCAGTCCGATGGCAAACGCTACTTACCCAGAATTATCGCGTGAAGTTGCCAATAAGCGTTGGAAAAATGTTAAGAAACTTTTATTTGAAGGGTCGCTTGTGGCAGGCGGGTACACATTGGTAGCATCATTGGGACTATTGATTTTAGGTCAGCCCTTTATTTATTATGCTTATTCTGCCCAATATCTACCCACGTATCCGGCGTTAATCATCCTGCTTGCTGGCGTGTTGATCGCAAATACTTTTTATTGGCGGCGACCCGCCTTACTGGCATTTGGGTTGCCAGAGTATTTAACGAAAGTAAGTTTTTGGGCAGCCGTCGTCAAAACGTTAGGCTACTTCTTTTTTGTCCCATCATGGGGTTATCTTGGATGTGCTGTCCTTCTATCCGGCTATAATATATTTACCAGCCTTATAAACACCTCGAAGGCTGTGATAACCCTGCGTCGCCGTGAGACAGTGGTTGAACTTGCCAGGATTTCGTAAATGGAATACGCATGAAAATAACTGTAATAGCCCCTACATCGTTACCTGCCTTGCGAGCCAATACAATCCAGGTGATGAAAATGACTCAGGCTTTTTCCATGTCAGGGCACGATGTCGCATTATTGGTCCCAACAGCCTATCCGAAAACGATCAATAAACGTTGGGACAAATTAGCCGTTCATTATGGTTTACAGCAAGAATTTCCGGTATATTGGTTGCAATCTACGCCTCATTGGAGAGGATATGATTTTGGTTTTCGGGCTGTTTCATGGGCGCAGGCGTGTCATACAGACCTTATATATACTCGCCATCCTCAAGCTGCTGCTTGGAGTAGTATTAAAGGGATTCCAACTATTTTGGAGGTTCATGATACCCCCCATGGAGGAATGGGTCCATTGTTATTTCGTTCTTTCCTGGCAGGAAAAGGAGCACAGCGGCTGGTTGCAATAACACATTTCCTGGCGCAGGATTTGATCAGCTCTTATTCGAAACTCGAAAGAATATCAACTATAACGCCCATTTCTTCTGCTATGGGGACCGAAATAACTTCTAGTTTTATTGTGATTGCTCCGGATGGTGTGGATTTAATTCGTTACAATAATTTGCCAGCTCCAGACAGTGCACGATTAGCATTATCAATGATGGCTGGTTCTCCGGTCGTAGAGATGGATCCGGATCGATTTACAGCCGGATATACAGGGCATCTTTATGAAGGGCGTGGAAGTGAGTTTATGCTCATGCTGGCTGAGCGGCTGCCACAAATGAATTTTTTACTGGTTGGCGGTGAGCCAGAGGCAGTTGCTAGATTGCGGGTATCCATCGATGAGAAGGGAATAAAAAACGTCTTTTTGACCGGATTTATTCCTAATTCAGAATTACCGCTCTATCAGGCTGCTTGTGATGTTCTATTGATGCCGTACCAGAGCAGGGTTGCTGCTTCATCGGGTGGGGATATCAGTCAATATCTCAGCCCGATGAAAGTTTTTGAGTATATGGCATGTAAACGGGCGATTATTGCGAGCCATTTACCCGTGTTTGGAGAAATCCTTAACACGAATAATGCCATCTTGATTCCGCATGATGATGTAAATGCGTGGGTTAATGCTTTGACGTTATTACATGATCACCCACAACAATGTGTTGATTTAGGGGAACAGTCTTGGAAAGATATTCAAAAATACGATTGGCTTAATCGGGTTCAGCATGTGTTAAAAGGTATCGATCTTCCTAACGATAACCAAAGTAATCAATAAGTTCCGTGTGGATTTTTTTATCCAGATACTCAATATCATCCTGACTCAAGTAATCCGTAAAACCGTGAATCTTTCCCCGTCGAGTCTTATATGATTCTGGATCCTGTTTGTCTCCTGGTTGTAACTTGAAGGAGTCCACAGACGTACTCTCTTCCATTTTGTGCATATTATCGAAGCTAGCATACCTGACGGCTTCACCATCTATTTTGTCGCTTATCGAAGGCAAACCAATAAAATCCAGAACGCGGCGTAATTCTTTTTCTGGCTGGTTATGAATATCCTCATAACGGATGAGAAGGAAATCAGCAGGAACGTGCTGATTTTCAGCCCAGATGTTATAATATCGGATAATGGTATCTACGCTTCCTTGTTTATAGCGTAAAAAAGAGGATAAATTGCCCTGGTATTGTTGGTAATGAGGATTAACAACGTTTCTTTTGGTTAGCTCAAAATAATAGGATACAATTACATCTCGTATATCTCTAACCAAAAAGATCACTTTTTTATTCTTGTATTTTGATTTCGATGTGGATAATTCCTCGGGTGTTTTAAGATTAGCTTGGTCATCATGTGAAAATTTTATCGCAGGAATGTTGGGAATTGTGATGGTGTCCCCTGCGAGGAATGGAGTCGGGTCAGATATTCCAAGATGCATAGCAAGTGCTTTACTAAGCATTACACGGAGCCAGGTTCTGCCACATTTAGGAAACGAGATGATATAAATGTCCGGATCAACGGATTGGCTAAACGATGGGAGATGTTTGGGCGGAAAAAAACGATAGATGAATCTTTTTATCTGGTGCTTGATTGGAAGAGGTAACTTTCGTAGAATTGCTCTCATTATCTATATGTCCTGGCCATTTTTCTTATCTTATCTCTCTATATTTATCAAATGTATATCGTTTGATTTCGATTATATTATATCGTATGATTTGTATTGAAAATTGTCGCTTCGACATCCGTTTTCGAGGAGAACGAAATGAGTAAGACGCGTTTTTGGAGAAAACGTGACTTTTGGCGGAAGATTAGTCTCGGACTATTATCCATTCTTCTTCTCGCCCTGATTTTAGCCTGGATATCGAACGATTTTCGGTTTGATGCTTCGTTTGAAGTTGCCAGGGTAATTTCATTCTTAAGTGTGATCATCATCGGAGCCGGTATTTTGTGGCTGGGATGGTGGATAATTGATAAGGAACCTAAGCCATCCTGGTTGGCTTGGTTGTTAATTGGGGCTGTTTTTCTCCGTTTAACGCTTGGTGTTCTTTGGACTCTTGTCTTACCAGTTTATGGCTATAACTCGCCTGTAGAGAAGGCGGGTTATGTTTTAAAAGATGCCTATGCGCGTGATACTGCTGCTTGGGATTTAGCAAAATCGAATAAACCATTATGGAAGATTTTTACGATGACCAATTCATCGGATCAATATGGTGGTTTGTTGTTCTTTAGTTCCTTCATTTACCGTTTTTTGGGGGGATCTGTGCACCAACCGTTATTAATTGTTGTGTTGGCAGCATGTTGTTCTTCGTTGGTGGTGATTTTTACATGGGGTTTTGTTCGTAGAATTATTAAACTACGAGCGGCGAATGTAGCCGCGATCGCTTTAGCATTCTACCCCGAAGCTGTCCTATTGGGCAGTTCGCAGATGCGCGAGGCTTTCACCATGACATTTGTTGCTCTAGCTTTTTATGGATTGGTGTATTACTACCAGCAGTACTTGCGGACTGGATTAATGTGGACGCTTTCTGCATTATTATTGACATGGCTTTTTTCACCGCCTTTTGCTGCTATGCTTCTAATATCTCTTGTTCTGATCGCCTTGTTTTTAGACTCGGAATCCAAACGTGAAAAGCGTTTGTTAAGACGGAAAGAAGTCTGGATTACTCTGGCGGTTTTGTCGGTCCTTATGATTTTGGGGATATGGCTTGGTTGGAGTAATATCGTACCGAAAGGTATCCATAATATTGTAGAGTTGGTAAATTGGTGGTTGCGTAAGGTTGCTGTCTATCAGACGGATTTAAGTAAGCAAGTATCTGGTTGGTTACAGCGCGAGTTTAAACGCGTGCCATCTGAACTGTTTATGCCCCTTGTCATTATATATGGTATCTTGCGCCCATTTTTACCGGCAACACTCGTGGCATATAGCCAGCCGGTCTGGTATGGACTATCCATTATCCGGGCAATTGGTTGGTCAATAATGCTTCTTTCTCTGATTTATGCCACTTTGAAATTGATTTTCAATCGTAACCGGCGGATTAAGCGTGGACTATTATTAATGATTTGCGCTATTGTATGGGTGTCTATTTTAATTGCATCCATCCGAGGAGGTGGTGATCAATGGGATAATCCGCGTTACCGCATGATATTCATTTCTTTACAGATGACATTAGCTGCTTGGGTCTGGAGTGGGCAAAAACGCCTTGTATCTTCAGATTTGCGTCGTGTCCTCATTGCTGCCTGTTTCTTCTTTGTCTGGTTTATCCCCTGGTATGTTCGGAGGTACTATGACTTCCAATGGCAGGTGATTAGCATTTTCCATACGATTGGGCTGGGATTGGCAAGCGCGGTGTTATATTTAATCTGGGATAAAGCACGTTCGAAGAAAGAGAGACCGTGATTAGAAGGATTGAAGGATTACCATGATTAAGGAGAAGAGAGGAGAAGCATGAGAAAAGCTTTAATATCTGGTATTACTGGACAAGACGGTTCCTATTTAACGGAGTTATTACTCCAGCAAGGCTATCAGGTTATTGGCATGGTGCATCCTCCAACGACCATTACTTATGAATATATCCGGCCTTTTGAGAAGGATATTACTCTGGTCAATGGTGATTTGATGAACCAACCCCTTTTGGAAAAAATACTTACCGAACACGAACCGGATGAGGTCTATAATTTGGCAGCCATGTCTTTTCCTCCAGCATCCTGGGATTCACCTCTGATGACCGGAGAGACAACAGCTTTAGGGGTAACGCGATTGCTGGAAGCCATCCGAAAAACGAATCCCAAGACGCGTTTTTATCAGGCTTCATCCAGTGAGTTATTCGGTCTTGCAGTCGAATCCCCTCAGAAAGAGACAACTGCATTTCACCCACGCAATCCTTATGGTGTGTCTAAATTATATGCGCATTGGATTACCATAAATTATCGTGAACATCACGGGTTGTATGCTGTTTCTGGAATCATGTTCAACCACGAGAGTCCCCGGCGTGGATTGGAATATGTAACTCGTAAGATTACGCACAGCGCAGCCAATATCAAGAAGGGATTATTGGATAAACTATCTTTGGGCAATCTCGATGCCCGCCGTGATTGGGGATATGCCGGCGATTATGTGCGTGCGATGTGGATGATGCTTCAGCAAGAAACAGCGCATGATTATGTGATAGGCAGCGGAGAAACCCACTCAGTACGTGAATTATGTGAGATCGCTTTTGGTCACGTCAATCTGGATTATCACGATTATGTGACCGTTGACCCGCATTTCTACCGTCCCCCTGAAGAAGTACTTTTGGTTGCGGATCCAACCAGGGCACATAGCCATCTTGGTTGGGTTCCTAGTATGAGTTTTAAAGATATGATTTGCTTGATGGTCGATTCGGACTTACAGATAATTAGTTCATAATCAGGATTGATTGACTATGCCAAGTGTGAAGATAAAAGAACCGACTCAACTCTCCATTATTATTCCAGTTTACAATGAATCCGAGAGTATAGATATTTTACACCAATCTCTACATGATGTGTTGGATACGCTGTCTGTACCCTGGGAACTGATTCTGGTAGATGATGGCAGCCGGGATAACAGTCTGGAAGTACTGGAAAAATTGGCTGATGCTGATCCAATGCATACTTCCGTCGTTGCCTTGCGGCGTAACTTTGGACAGACGGCTGCAATTGCTGCTGGAATTGACCATGCCAGTGGAAATATTATCATCTTGATGGATGCCGATTTACAGAATGATCCTGCCGATATTCCGATGATACTCGAAAAAATAGAACAAGGATATGACGTCGTCAGTGGTTGGCGTGTAAACCGTCAGGATAACTACCTTACCCGTTATCTGCCATCGGCAGCCGCTAATTGGCTAATTTCTAAAGTAACCGGGGTTAATCTTCACGATTATGGTTGTACGCTTAAAGCCTACCGCCGCGAAGTGATAACCGGATTTCGGTTGTATGGAGAGATGCACCGCTTCATTCCAGCGTATGCATCTTCAGTGGGTGCCAAGATCGTTGAAGTTCCGGTACATCACCATGCGCGCAAATATGGCAAAGCAAAATATGGTCTGGATCGCACCCTTAAGGTGATTTTAGACCTGTTCACGGTGAAGTTTTTGATGGATTACACCGCCAAGCCGATGCGCATATTTGGCGGGACAGGAATATTTTTGGCAGCCACCAGTATGTTGGTGCTATTATTCTTAATGATCCGGCGTCTGGCATTTCATATATCCCCATTTGACTCCCCCTTATTTATCGTCAGTATTATGGTAATGATGATGGGTTTCCAATCCATTCTTATGGGGTTGATTGCCGAGTTGTTGATGCGAACCTACCATGAGTCGCAACAGAAAACGACTTATACGGTTCGACAGGTATTGAATCGTTTTCCTTTGAACGAAGGCAAAGAGAGTAGTGCGCATTCTACTGATCAATAGTGAGTATCCTCCGATTGGTGGAGGGGCTGGGAATGCGACTGCAAATCTAGCGCGTGAGTTTGCATCTATGGGGGAAGATGTAACCGTATTAACCACGTCTTTTGATGGCTTTCCCAAGAAGACATGGGTTGAGGCGGTAGAAAATTGCGGGTACACGTTGCAGCGCGCACCTTCTTTGCGCAGGAAAAAAGAAAAATCCGGAGCGATGGAACAAGGATTATTTGTTTTAGGCTCAAGCTGGGAAAGTTTGCAGATTGCCCGGAGATGGAAGCCAGATGTAACCCTTGCATTTTTTGGCGTTCCGAGTGGGCCAGCCGGTCTTCTCCTGAAAGTCTTTCATGGTGTGCCTTGTGTTGTTTCATTGCGCGGCGGGGATGTGCCTGGTTTTCGTCCCTATGACTTTGCTCTTTACCACCGTTTGATTGCTCCTTTGGTGAAGTTTATCTGGAAAAAAGCGGATGCGGTAGTGGCGAATAGTACAGGATTAAAGGCTTTGGCAAATACCTTTGAACCGGATTCAGCGATTCGGATTATTCCGAATGGAGTCAACGTGAAACAATTCGCTTCCATTGCGGAAGCTGACCGTTCATGGCAGCCGCCAAAAATGTTATTTGCCGGGCGGGTTGTCTATCAAAAAGGGCTGGATGTTGTCTTACACGCCTTGGGTTCACTTGCTCATCTGGAATGGGACTTAACCATCGCCGGTGATGGTCCATATAAACCTTTTTTGCAATCTCTGGCTGTAGAACAGGGAATTATGGATCGTGTCCATTTTACCGGCTGGTTGGACAAGGACGCCATGTTGGAGCAATATCGTCAGGCAAATGTTTTTGTGTTTGCCTCACGCCATGAAGGCATGCCGAATGCCGTTCTGGAAGCGATGGCGAGCGGATTACCAGTGGTAGCGAGCCGCATCGCAGGCAATGAGGAGTTAGTAGTACCGGGCGAGACAGGTTTTCTAGTGCCTGGTGAGGATGTAACTGCGCTCCGTTCGGCTTTAGAGAAAATTCTGGAAGACGCAAATCTGCGGCAGCGAATGGGACTGGCAGCCCGGCAGCGTGTAGAAACACAATTCACCTGGCGGGCTGTGGCTGAAAGTTATCGTCAACTCTTTATGGATATCTTGAAATCCTAACGCTGCCTTGCAGAGACGCTGCCTTGCAGAGAATAATTAACGAAAAAGGGATGTAG
>JBAXBF010000122.1:0-8715 GCA_037142095.1 Chloroflexota bacterium | reverse complement strand
GTTATCAGGGAAACATGCCTTAATTGTGGATGATAATGAGACGAACCGCACCCTTTTATCTCGTTATTGTATGTTGTGGGGAATTAGTCCGCATACGACTGCTTCGCCCCATGAGGCATTACAATGGTTCGCAGATGATACAGGTGCCGACTTTGATCTGGTTTTGGTGGATTTCCAGATGCCGGAGATGAATGGCGTTTCCCTCATCGCAGAAATGCGCAATATTCATCCTGGACGAAAAACACCCATGATTTTGCTTAGCTCTTGGAGTATGAAAGAAAAAATCCCGGAAGGTTTAGCCATTGATGCAGTTCTTCTAAAGCCTATAAAATTGTCTCAATTGTACGATAACTTAATAAGGGTACTGTCAGAAGTGGCTGATAGAGATAACGCAATGTTAACCGCAGAAATAGAACAGACAACACCCATATCAGGTGTTCAAGTGGAAACCAAGCAGACTCTCCGCATTTTACTTGCAGAGAATAATCTGATTAATCAGAAAGTGGCGCTTAAAATGTTAGAGCAAATTGGGTATCGAGCTGATCTGGCTGCAAATGGAGTGGAAGCCCTTCAGGCATTGGAGCGACAGGAATATGATGTGATTTTGATGGATATCCAAATGCCAGAGATGGATGGGGAAACGGCAACTCGCAAAATCCGAGCCGAACTATTACCAGAGCGCCAGCCTTATATTATTGCGATGACTGCACATGCGATGAAAGGTGATCGTGAACGTTATTTACAAGCTGGCATGGATGACTACCTCAGTAAACCAGTTCAGGTAAAGAATTTGAAAAATGCCTTGGAACGGGTCAACTCCAGTCGTTTGGTATAAATATTGTAACTGTAATAATATGGCATATAGCGAGGACATTTGGATTTTGCTTCAACGGATGGTTGGTAAATCTGATATTGTCAGATTGATCAACGTTTATAAAGCCTTGCCCGTGGCGTATCCCGCAATAATATTGGAAATTCAAGAAGATGTAGTCTGTGTTCGATCTGAGGCAACGCAGATCTTGTGTGCTTCCCACGAAGGGTATACCTACCTTCAATGGGAGACTTCACCAACCCTTATTAAAGCGCGGGTAAGTGATGTGGATTTCATTACAAATCAGGTGTTTTTGACTGATTTTGCTTATGATGCTGGCTACATTGGAAAAAGAATCCAGGTGCGGGTAAAACCAAATAAAACGATTGTTGGGCTTGTTTATAAAACAGAAGAGGAGGATCCGGTCGTTTGTGAAATCGCCGATCTTTCTTTAGATGGAATTGGATTGAATCTGATGGATAATGTTTATAATCCAGCGGTTTATTCAGTAGGTTCAAAATTGACAGTTCATTTTCGTCTCCCAATAGAGATGGATCCTGATATTCAGGACAGAATTGTAACAATGCCATATAGTCCTCCTCTGGAGAAGGATTATCGTCTTTTTCACCATATCTATGTCCCATCACCGTTAATGAATTACCCTTCTATTTGGGGAAAAATTACATCCATGCGCGATATCAACTCGCGCGGCTGTACACTGCAAGGTATTGTTATGAATAATAGATCCGGCGCTAACCAATGCTATCGTTTGGGGATGCAATTGATTACTAACCGGCTGGCGCACCCGCTTTTATCGAAATATATCGTACAAAGACAAACTGAAATCATCCATGAAATACGCCAAACACAAGACGCGATCTATCGATTGGTGAGTAATGAAAAAAGTTAATAATCACCGGTGTTTATGTGTGGAGGATGGAACTTATGCTTTCCAATGATGAGATTACTAACTTATTTGATCCGGTGATCCGGGAAAACCAGGAAATTTCCCTAATTAATGTTTATAAAGGGTTCCCAATTTCTTATCCGGGTACTGTAATGATTGCGCAACATGGTGCCATCAAGATTAAAACCAATCCTTATCAAATTGTGTGTATTTTTAAGGATAAGAAAACCTATATCCGTTATGTTTCATTCCCCAATGCTTTGCGGGCAGAACTTATGAAAATTGAATTATCCGAATCGTTGGTGGTACTTTCAAAATTTGAATATGCCGGTGGAAATATTGGTGATAGACGGCAGGTGCGTGTGGAACCGGAGGACACAATCAAGGGTGGTATAAAAATAATTGAAAAGAAAATCAATTTGACAGGCGAGATCGCAGATATATCTTTGGATGGGCTTGCGGTCTATTTACTTCCCGGAATTCAGACGATGAAATATCTTCGGGAAGGCACTCATGTAAGCATACACCTACAACTACCCAGCGGAAAAGCAACAGCCTCATTCGATCCAATTGAAATTATTCCGCAACAGCAAAGCAGGCAAGATCGGTTCAGTGGAATAAAGAAGCCGTTAACCCAATTGGACTACTATGATGATTCTTATTCAAATCTGCCGCCGATTTATAAACCGGTTTCTTCACAAGGACGGGGGGAATTCTCGTTGGAAGGGTATGTATCTAACATCGTCATGGACCGCCAAATGCAGAGACATCGGGTTGGGGTTCGTCTTTCTGCGCTTGGTTCAACAAGAGCAGCAATATCCAGGTTTATATTGCAGCGTCAAACTGCGATATTAAATGAAATTCGCACTGAATATAACTTTATGACCCAAGAATTCATGAATAAACCTTAGGAGTATTGAAACTCATTGGATGACAAAAATAAAATCCCTAAAGCATATATCGCCTTGGGTTTGAGCATTGTGGCGATTGGTATATCACCCATATTTATAAAATTGGCTCAGGCTCCAGGGACTATTTCTATGTTTTATCGTATGGTGGTAGCTATTGTTTTTATGGCTCTGCCATTTTTCCATAATGTCAAATCGAGAAGCAATGGACTGTCAAAAAAAGGCATCCTGTTTGCTATATTGGGAGGATTTTTCTTTGCCTGCGATTTAGTGTTCTATTCCACTGGGGTTATGTTAAGCGGTACTGCGAAAATTACTTTGCTAAGCAATACAGCTCCCATCTGGGTTGGCTTTGGAGCTATGATTCTTTTCAACGAAAAAATCAACGGCTGGTTCTGGGGTGGACTGATTCTGGCATTGGTTGGTGCTATTTTTGTCATGGGTTTGGATCACTTTAATCTGGTTGGATTTGACTGGGGTTCAACGCTTGGTTTGATTTCCTCTGTGTTTTATGGGGGATATTTTCTCATCACACAACGTGGTAGAAAGTTATTAGACTCGATACCATATTTCTGGATATCCTCGTTAAGCTCGGCTGGATTTTTACTGCTCGTTGCTTTGATCTTTCGAATGCCGCTAACTGGTTATCCTCTTGCAACCTATCTTTTATTCTTGGCGATGGGTATTGTTGGGCAAGTTATTGGATTTATGCTTATCGGGTATGCATTGGGTCATTTACCAGCTTCCGTTGTGTCCCCAACTTTGTTGCTTCAGCCGGTCATAACCGCACTCTTATCGGGTGTGTTTCTCGGAGAAACTTATTCTGCCTGGCAAATTGCGGGCGGTGCTGCTGTTTTAGCGGGAGTATTTATTATCCAAACAAAAAAGGTTGAGACCATTTCTGTTCCTCAACCTTTTCTATAATGATAAATTGGTTATTCACTTTCTAAAACATTCCGCCGTATTTCCATGGGTATTTTCCATTGGTGAGAAAATTTGATCTTGTTTGAAACTACATAAGTATGCGTGCGTCGTACACCCGGGTTTTCCTGCACCTCTTCAACGAACTTATATAAGTTTTCCATCGATTCGACGACAATCGTCATATTTATATCGTGATCTCCCGTTACGGCACAGACTCGAGTTACATTGTCAAGAGCTGCTAAGTCACGCAGGGTATCCGATATTTTACCTCGCTCACATTCCACCAATACATCTGCGCGGATGCTATATCCAAGAGATTTAGGGTTAACAATGGCAGTGAGTGTAATGATTCCCGCTTCTACCAATTTTTCGATCCGGTAACGTACCACCCGTGGGCTTACATCACCCAACTGGTTGGCGATTTCAACCGCTGACATACGAGCGTCATTCTGTAAAATATCTATTATCTGAATATCAATCTGGTCGATGTCCACTTTTGTCATGTCTTCGATTCCCAATTTTATTTCCTGATTATAACCATCCCCACACTGAATAATTAGGAGAACTTTTCCGAATACAACTTATATTTTAATATAAATGTTTGAAAACGTCAATACCTCGAATAATCTATGGATTATGTTACCCAGGGTTAAATAATAAAAAAGGCTGCTAATATGATTAACAGCCTCAAATCAGATACTTCAATGATAATAAATCTTATGGCATTATAACGGGCTTTTTGCCGTTTGCACCTTTTTTACCGCTAACGATCTTGATGCCGTAAACGGTCTTCTTGCCGCTAACGATCTTGATGTCGTAATCCGCTTTTCTGCCGAAGGCACCGCGTTTGGAGTACATCTTACGGTTGCTGTACATGGCATCGATACGGCGCTGAATGTAAGGCATAAAATAGCCATGATACCGGCGCTGCAATTCAGGACGCTTCCAGTCATTCCCGGTTATACGTCCGCGGCAACTTGCACTGCCGCATTGGCACTCAAATTCGTCGTAATCCGTTGTATCACTCATTGCGTAATCGAAACAGATCTCTTCTTCCGCGGCGATATCGCGCATGGCAACCAAGCAGACTTGCCCACTCAGCCCAGCGTTCGGATTGCAAGAATGATTAAAATAATCTGCATCCTCAAACTCCTCCCCATTCGGCATCAAGTAGATGCCCTCTTCAATTTGGACACCGTGTGTAACGATCTCACGAGGTAAGCTTTCCAAATCTTCTTCTGAGACCATATGACCACCCCAGGCGCATAGTAACTCGTGCTTTCGAATAGGTTCCTTAGCAAATACACCAAAACCGCCTTTTTCAGGAAAGAGGCGACCTTCCAGTTTTGAGGAAATATAATTTGAGGTCTTTGCGTTAATCATTCTTTTCTCCTAAACTTAAAGATTAGAAAAAACACCCACACCATTTTTGAGATTGGCGTGGATATTTTTTATCGCTAGAAACTTATTGTAGAGATTTTAGCAAGGTGTCGATCATGTGACTGCTCTACTAGGCGATTATACCATGTTTTATTTATTAGTAGTGTATGAATTTTTGGAATTGGTTGAGGAAATAACTCAAAAAAAGGATAAAATTTTCTTTAAAACCCTTTCTTTTCTTGGTGATTTATATTATAATAATCGCAGGTTTATGGTGAGTAGGTATTTGTAACCAAAAGTGTATCAAGAACCAAGTGTATATGTGTCTTCCCTCCAATTGAGCCGGAGCTTTCGTGTCCGGGTCTTTTCGTTTAATTATAGTCTTCCTTTTCAGCTTCCATAAAATTAACTAAATAAGGAGTTTTCAGTACGGGAGAAATGTCTACGATTCCGCTTCCTTCTAAACGCGCGTGTGTCTATAACGATGTTCCTGATGAAAAATGGAACGATTGGCGATGGCAACTCAGTAATCGTCTAAATTCTGTTGGCGAATTTGAAAAAATGTTCCATCTTACAGAAACGGAACACCGCGCCCTGTCCACACCCGGTATTTTCCGGGTGGACGTAACCCCTTATTTTGCATCGTTGATTAATCCAGACGATGCAAATGATCCTATCCGCAAACAAATAATCCCCACTTCATCCGAGATGCTGCTCTTCTCTGGAATGATGGAAGATTCGCTTGCGGAAGATAAGCATTCCCCGGTACCTGGCTTGGTGCATCGTTATCCTGATCGGGTCTTAATGCTTCTAACAACACAATGTGCCTCATACTGCCGTTATTGTACGCGGTCGCGTTTGGTTGGGAAACCAGACGCTAATTTCTCGCGTGAGAACTTTGATTTACAATTGGATTATCTGCGCCGTACCCCACAGGTGCGAGATGTGCTGCTTTCTGGCGGTGATCCTCTCGTACTGGCTCCAGGTATTCTGGAGCATATTCTGCAAAGTCTACGTGAGATCCCCCATATCGAGGTTATTCGGATTGGAACACGTGTTCCCGTTTTCATGCCGATGCGGATTACAGACGAGTTGACCAGTTTATTGGAAAAATATCACCCGCTATGGATGAATATCCATGTAAATCACCCGAATGAGGTTACCGCTGAACTAGCTCAAGCCTGTGATAAAATAACGCGGGCTGGCATCCCGCTGGGTAACCAATCGGTTCTTCTGGCTGGTGTGAACGATAATGTGCATATTCAGCGTGAGCTGGTGCATAAGTTGACCCGGATCAGGGTTCGCCCATACTACTTATACCAATGCGATCTAGTCGCTGGTGCGGGACATTTCCGAACCTCGGTAGCGAAGGGAATAGAAATCATGGAGGGATTGCGCGGGCATACTTCTGGTTATGCAGTTCCACAATATGTGATTGATGCGCCTGGCGGAGGGGGTAAGATTCCGCTTTCTCCGAATTACCTCTTAAGCATAGCCGACCATAAAGTTGTCTTGCGTAATTACGAGGGATATATCACCACCTACGAAGAGCCAACAGATTATATCCCTCCTCGCTCGGTACAGATGACACACCGTCCAGAACCTGGACAGGAGGGAGTCATGGCTTTATTGGAAGGTGAGACGCTGGCAATAAAACCAGAAGGATTTGACCAGACTCACGAACAACGCTTGAACGGTATGATCCAGAAATTACCGCGTTCGTCCAAAAAACGATTCGAATCGATTGGACAAACTTAATAATAATTTACCTTCTCACGAAAATGAGAAGGTAAATTTATTTAACGGCGGTATTTTATGGTAAGATTGGGGATATATTACGGAGGTAATTAATTACATGAAAAAGATTTGTGTCATTGGAGTTGGCTACGTTGGATTGGTAACGGCTGCCTGTTTTGCTGATTTAGGAAATAGGGTAATTGCATTGGACGTAGACGAGCGCAAGATTGAGGGATTAAAAAAGGGCGCTATGCCTATCTACGAGCCTGGATTGGAAGAACTGGTTGAACGAAATGTCCACGCTGGTAGAATTATCTTTACCACATCCTATGCAGAGGCACTTAAGGAAACAGAATATGCCTTTATCGCGGTTGGGACGCCATCGGGTGTGGATGGTGAAGCTGACTTGCAATATGTAGCTGCCGCCGCTCGCACGATTGCCGAAATAATGACTCACCCGCTAATCATCGTTAATAAATCGACTGTACCTGTAGGTACTGGGGATTGGGTTGCTGAGATCGTATCCAGTAACCAGAAGACGCCAATTCCTTTCTCTGTGGTGTCTTGTCCGGAGTTTTTACGGGAAGGTTCTGCTATTAGTGATTTTATGCGACCTCACCGTATTGTATTGGGTAGTTTGAACCGTGAGGCAGCCGAGAAAGTGGCGCAATTGCATCTCTCCTTGCGGGCTCCAATCGTCGTAACTGACCTGCGTACAGCAGAGATGATTAAATATGCCTCCAACGCTTTTCTTGCCACAAAGATCTCTTTTATCAATGAAATGGCAAACATTTGTGAGGCGCTTGGCGCAGATGTGAAAGAAGTTGCGGCAGGGATGGGATACGATACACGCATTGGTTCTCATTTTCTTGAAGCTGGTTTGGGTTATGGGGGTTCTTGTTTTCCGAAGGATGTGCTTGCATTGGCACACATGGCAGAGGAAAAGGGACGTCACCCTCAATTGCTCAATGCTGTCATGGAGATTAACGAAGACCGGCGCAGTATGGCGATCAATCGTCTGCATGAATTGGTCGGCGATTTTAAAGGAAAGACGATTGGTTTGCTGGGATTAGCTTTTAAACCCAATACAGACGATATGCGTGATGCTCCTTCTATGGACATTGCCAATACGCTGTTAGATGGTGGAGCCTTTATACGGGCTTACGATCCGGTATCAATGGATGTAGCGGCACCTCTCATGCCGAAAGTGAAGATGTGTACAGATCCCTATGAGGTGGCACAGGGCTGTGACGCTCTGGTTGTTGTTACCGAGTGGAATGAGTTTAAGGAACTTGATCTGGGACGGATCAAAGAATTAATGCTTGCATCGAATATATTCGATGGCAGGAACATCTATGATCCTCAGACAGTGCGTGCCTTAGGCTTTCAATATCTGGCAATTGGGCGCGGTTATATTGTCAATGGAAAATAGGGATCAGAAAACACCCATCCAGTTTGACCCTCCTCTTCCGGTATGTGATTACGAGAATTCAGATTATCAGCAGCGCTTTTGGGAACAGGGCGGACGCGAATATGAAGATCAGGTAGAAGCTATTGCTTTGCGGCGGCTTCTACCTCTGGAAGGTAAGCTTTTATTGGAGGTGGGTGCTGGCGCGGGGCGCAATACCCCGCGTTATCAGAATTTCAAACAGATTGTCCTGATGGATTACTCCCTCACCCAGTTAGAACAAGCGCGCGCACGCCTTGGATCCAACGAGCGTTACCTTTATGTCGCCGCGAATATTTATCATATGCCTTTTATTCCAGGCATATTTGATGCAGCTACTATGATTCGGGTCATCCATCACCTGGCAGATGCACCGCTTGCTTTAGAGCAGGTTTACCAGTCTTTACAGCCAGGCGCGGTGTTTATCCTTGAGTTTGCTAATAAATATAATTTCAAATCAATCGTGCGTTATCTGCTCCGCCGCCAGACGTGGAGTCCTTTCACCTGTGAGCCAGTAGAATTCGTGCCATTAAACTTTGATTTTCATCCATCTGCAATTTCTCAATGGTTACAAGACTGTGGTTTTGAAATTCAGCGATAT
>JBAXBF010000121.1:0-8720 GCA_037142095.1 Chloroflexota bacterium | reverse complement strand
GGATGTTGAAACCCGCGCGAGCAGATAACCATGCACAGGCTGGAAATCCTCTCCGTCTGCTCTCTTGATCCCCTCCGTTGAGATTTTCAGGTTGATATAGGTATCACGTACATCCGGCGGCTCAACCACGACACCAGAAACGGTTACAGCTTCACTGGCATCGTTGTAAAAAGCGATGAAACTCGCATCCATGACGGGTTGTGCGGATTGGTAGCGCGCCGCAGCGAGAAAAAAAGCGATCAATAACAGAAATGGAGAGAGATGCAGGGTAGATTTTGCTGTTTCATAAAGTCTTCCCAGAAACGCAAAGCGCTGCAAAAAGGACAGTCTTTGGATGAGAGAGGGTATAAGCAGAATGAAAACTTGTGCGAGTACACCGCCAGCCGCAAGAATGAAGCAATCTTTCAGCGTGAGTGGTATTATTGCAGCAGAAAAATTACCAACAAGGAAGGCGCAAGACAGCCAGAATAATGGCATTTTCAGTGAATGTTTATCTCAAGTATTTTTCGGGGATAAACCCGTTTCCATCCCAGTCCTTCGTTGCAGCATCTTTGACAACCACTTCGTAAAACCATTCTTTGCCGCATTCCCGGCGTGATTTAATCACAGCACTTTGGTTGTTGGTTACCATGCCAACCACCCCTCCAGATAGAACTGATCGGCAACCTTTATAAGCACTCGTGCTTGCTCCACCTGGAACCGAGATGGTGAGACGCTGCCCATTGTTATATTTAGATGGGCCTGCTTGACCCGTAGATTCCGTTGGAGTAATCCCACCTATTGCTTGAGAAGCCAGGAAGATTAAAAAGATAATGACTGCAACGACACCTATCGTAAGGAGTGTACCACTCCGTTTAACCGGAGCTTCTTTGCGGCGCGTTTTTGGCAAGGATGGCATCGCCGCTTCGGGTGTCCTTGGGTTCGCTCTGCGTGCCTCAAGAGCTGGCTGTGATTTATTCGCATCCGTTACAGTACTCTTTTCACCCGTTTCGCCGGATGATTCTATGTTCTCTCTGGGTTCATTGGTTATCGTTTGCAATGATGCATCTGGAAGTTGCGCCGCGCTGCCACTTTCCATAACTGGAGGCATCATTTGCTCTGCAGATGAAGTAGACTCGCTCTCGCCGCCCGCTTTACCAGAATCCCATTCGATCTCCTCTGGTGCTGCTATTTTATTCTTCAACACATCCGGCATGGTCTTTTCAATCGCATTATGAAGATCACGCGCAAAAAATTGGGCTGACTGGTAGCGCATATGAGGTTGTTTTTCCAGTGCTTTGAATACAACGCTTTCCACCTTCTTGGGTAGATAACGACCAAAAGAGCGAATTGAGGGCGGCGCTTCGGAGATGTGCTTCATCACAATACTGATTACATTGCCCTGGAAAGGCGTGTAACCAGACAGCATTTCATAGAGAACTATCCCCAGGGCGTACACATCACTGCGCGCATCCCCAGGCATGCCTTTTGCTTGCTCAGGAGAAAGATAAGCCGGTGTGCCGGTAATCGTATTGCTGGCACTTAAGCGGGGATCATTCATCAGAAACGCCAAGCCAAAATCTGTGAGGACCGGGTCATCATTCCCACGAAAGAGAATATTTGCCGGTTTCAAATCACGATGGACCAAGCCGTATTCATGCGCATAATCCACCGCGCTGGCAATCGGTTCGAGGATTTGTAACACATTCTCGATGGGTAAACTTTCTTTACGATCGGAGTAGGTCTTGAGTTTCTCCGCCAGAGTGCCGCCGCTCAAGTATTCCATCACGATGTATGCCTGATCCAACTCTACAACTGATTCATAGACATGAATAATATGGGGGTGATCTAATTCGGAAAGAACGCGCGCCTCCCGTCTGAAACGTTCCAGGAAATTTGCGTCTTTCATCAGGTGGGAATGGACGACCTTAATGGCAACTGGATATTTTTCCGTGATATGAGCAGCGAGATAGACTTCCGCCATATTGCCGTTCCCGAGGAAACGCAGAATCTGGTAATTTCCAATTGTCTCACCAATAAGGCTCATTTCTCAACCTATCGAACGAAATTTTTTTAGAAGAACGGAAATATATGCCTAATTTTACCATGTTTTTCTTCCTATCCGCAAATAATCCATTAATTTTATTCGATTAGAAGGAAGTTTTCGCCATGGCGCTTCTGAATAAAATACCTAACCTAAAATGAAACAACATAGCCCACCCAGAATGAATCTCTGGATGGGCTATGGATAATCCGTTTATCTCAAAAGGTTTAGGTTCGCTTTGCCTTCAAGCGGCCTTCTTCTTCTCTGATGCGCTTCAATGCTTCGGTATAGGGTTTGTTAAAAGTGCAGCAACCCACGTTTTGCTGGCGGATGAGTAACTCGATGCAGTTATCATCGGCAGTGCACCAGCAGATATCATCTTCATGTCCAGACATGATTTTCTCCGGTAAGAGCGGATCAGCCAGGGATTGTCTTCCGAGTGCAACCATATCTACCACGCCATCGCGGATGTTTTTATTACCCCAATAAGTCAAGGAGTTCTGTTCGCGGGGTACCGCCTGGAGATTGTTTTTGCCGTCTCTGAAAATGGAGTATGCCGAGCCAATCACAACCGTTTCCGGTTTGAGGTTGTCCTTTAATGTCTTGGAGAAGGTATGATGTAGATAAGCATAATCGGGAATAGATCGATCGGGTTGAGACAAAGCCAACGTGATGGATGGGCTGCCAGCCGACTGGAGAATATAAGAGGCACCGCGTGCCTCGAGACCTTTCACCAAAAGAATGGACTCGGTTAAATCCATTACCGATGAATCCGGTCCTGCACTCCCACAGCCGCCGGGGAAACCTTCCCAAACAGAGACTTTCGAACCGACGATGAAATTGGGGTCGTTGATCTCTTTCACCACTCTCTCGATCAATTCGAAAGCAAAGCGGCTGCGGTTTTCCCATGAACCACCCCATTTCCACTTTCGATCATTATACGGTCTGAGCAATTGGGAACCCAAATAGCCGTGGCACAGCTTCAAATCGACACCATCCGCGCCGGCGGCATGGGCAATCTTTGTGCTTAACACAAATTGGTCGATGATTTTTTCGATATCTTCTTCGGAAAGAAGGTCGCCACCAAAACCATGCAGCGGTTTTACACAGACTCTTTTGGAAAACGCCGGGTGACTTAATTCACCCGCATGAGTCAGTTGAAAGATGAAGAGCGGTTTATCATTGACCTTTCTCATTTCAGACACAAATTTGGTCAACGCCGCTTCGTTATGAGGCATAATGCTGAGTTGAGATTCTCTTCCTCTGTTTTCATAGGTTACCGTGATTGCCTCTAGATCGATCAATCCGGGATTTCCGTTGAACAGGTTGGTATAGCGTTTATACGTATTTTCGGTTGGGTTACCTTCTTTATCCGAATCGCAGCATTCCATCGCGTTAATCACAAAGCGGTTGGTTGCTGTTCTATTCCCTATTTTGATAGGCGTAAACAAAGCATTTTGTTCAGTCATAACACATCCTCCAGAAATTAAATTGTTTTTTGATATTCCTGAGTTTCTTTGAGCGGCTTGAATCGATCCCAGGCGAGATGAACTATTATAGCAGTATTTGCATTAAACCGTTTCCATCATTATATTGAATAAATAGTCCCTGTACAATACTGTATAAATTAGATTAAAATACTAGTCATTAACTGGTATTTAATTGAAAAATGGATATCGGATAGGAGTAAAGGATGAATATGAGTTCTGCTGCAGGTATTTCGGATTCTCTGGCTAAGCCTAACGATGTTGAAAAGGATCCCATGAAATGGGTCTTTACTCCCAATATTCGCTTGGATGAGAGATCTGAAGAAAATATCGACCTGTTTGAAAGCAAGGAATTGCTGCTTAATATTCTGAACAGCATCCAGGATGGGGTCAGCGTTTTAGATCGGGATTTAAGAATCCGTTACGTCAATACATCCATGCGGCATTGGTACTCGAATGACAGCGATATTCTGGGTAAGAAATGTTTTAAGATTTACCATAACCGCCCGGATCCGTGCGACAATTGCCCTATTCTGAAAGCAATCGACATTAAATCACCGGTAATCGGTATCGTCAAATATTCCATCCTGGGAAGCGATAAAGGCTGGCAAGAACTCTTTGCGATACCCATCCTCGATCTGCAGGATAACGTTTTAGGAGTCTTAGAGTATGTCCGCGATATTACCTTCCAATATAAGATGGAGAATGAACTCAGCGATATCCTGCAGCGCTTTGAAACTCTGGAAAAGAAAAATGAGGCGATTTCTCAGTTACTTTCTCAAAGAAGGCAAGAACGTGAACAACTGGAGCAAACCATTGTCCAAAATCTGGAAAAGTACATCAGACCATCTCTCGAAGTGCTGAAGAGTAAGACCGAGTCGCAAGATGTGGAACTGATCGAAGGTCTGATAGAAGAAATTGTGTACCCCATTACCAGAAAACGCTCCTCCAGCCTGGATCAATTATCCTCGCGCGAACTTCAGATTTCCACCTTCGTCAAAGAAGGAAAATCCAGCAAAGAAATTGCCGATCTTCTGTGTATATCCACCAAAACGGTTGCGTTTCACCGCGCAAAAATCAGGAAGAAACTCGGCTTGAATGATGATGACGGAAACAAGTTGAATCTGCGTTCGTATCTGAACACACATTTATAATTCTGGAAAAAGTCTTTTTTGAAAGATTTACTAAAAAAAACTTCCCCGCTCGGATGGCGGGGAAGTTTTCGTTGTCTATGTTTAGTTGGTGTAGCAAGGGCAGCAGCCACGCGGGCACGTCGTCGGCGGAGGGGGTGGAGGAGGAGGAACGGGACCTGAACCAGGGATCAAAAGCACCATACCAGAGCGGATAATGTCCGGATTGGGTCCAATCGTGTTGCGGTTGGCATTATAAATGACTTGCCAGTTTCCGCCTGCTCCATAAAACCTCTGGGCAATCTTAGTCAGGTTATCGCCAGCTTGAACTGTGTACCAGCTATCACCAGATTTTACGTTTGTTTTTACTCTCATTTTAATACCTCCAAAAAGAAAATTTTGCGGTGGGTTTGTTTGTATAAAGTAATAATACACTATTTTAAAGAATTTGGATACCGTAAATGTACGGTATTTATTTTATAATAAGGTTGGCTTACGGACTATCTTGTTATTATTTTATTGAGAAGGATTTTTTATGCAATCGCTTGTTTTAGGTATCGATACCGGCGGCACCTACACCGATGGTGTCTTAATGGATTATCACAGCCAGGAGGTTTTAGCAACCACAAAATCCCTGACTACACACCATGACCTTGCCCTCGGCATCCTGGATGTATTAGATCAATTGCGACCCCATATCCAGGCAGATATTCGTTTGGTCTCGATCTCAACCACCCTGGCAACGAATGCCATCGCTGAAAATAAATTTCGTCCCGTGGCGCTTTTCTTGATGGGCTACGATTCGGAAATGATTGACCGTTTCAACCTTGGAACTCGTTTTGGAACCCCCTTCTATTATTATTTTAGGGGTGGACATGATCTCTATGGACAGGAGCAAGCCCAGCCGGACTTAACCGCTATTCAAGCCAAGGCAATCTCTTTACAGCAGGAGGTAGAAGCCTTTGCTGTTTCTGCTTATTATAGTCCCCTCAATTTCAGCCATGAGGAGCAGGCGAATGAAGCCATTGCGAGCATCAGCGAACGACCGGTGGTGATGGGACACCAACTCTCCAGCCGCCTGGATTCAATTAAACGAGCCACAACCGCCACCTTGAATGCCTCTCTCCTTTCGGTAACAAACGAATTTATCCAATCCATGCGCTTTGCTCTGAACCAACGCGGCATCCACGCCCCGTTAATGATTGTGCGCGGGGATGGCGCCTTGATGAACGCCGCAATGACCAGCCAGCGCCCGGTGGAAACGATCCATTCTGGTCCGGCTGCCAGCGCTATTGGCGGGCGTTTTCTAGCGGGGATTGACAAAGGCTTAATCATTGATATTGGCGGCACGACCACCGACATTGCCATCATCGACCAGGGCAGAGTGGCTGTGCTGGATGAAGGCACCCAAGTAGGGATGTACCAAACCGCCATCCGTTCGGCAAAAGTGCGCTCCTTTGGTCTGGGAGGAGACAGCTTGCTTGGATTCGACAGCGCAAGGCGGCTTACGATCGGACCGCGCCGTGTTGTACCCATCTCTTATCTGGCATATACCAACCCTTTTGTGGCTGAAGATGTACGCGCCTGCATGAAGGAAAAGCAACATCTGATTTTCCCACGGCGTCTGGAGTATTGGTTCTTACAACGTGAACCGCGCCATGCGATCAAGAATGACAAAGCGCAAAAAGCTGTCGACTTACTGCGCCAGCATCCCCTGCCCCTGCCTGTACTGCTCGAACGATTACAGGTAAGGGACGCTCACCAGTTTGATGGTTATCAACTGATCGGCGAGGATATCCTCAACAGAGCCTCCTTCACACCCACCGATTTGCTGCACTTCTCCGGTGAATATGCCCCCTGGGATGTGGAAGCTGCCCGCTTCGTTGCTCAAGTATACGCGGCTTACCGGCGTTGGACACCCGAAGAGCTGCTTCACAATATGAAAGCGACCATCGCCGAGACGATCGTCGCCGAAGTCGTGTCTTTCATCAGCGGGCAATCGCTGGTGCGCGATTTGAATCTGCTCGACCGTTCTAATTTAGGACAGTGGATGTTTGAAGAAAATCTGTACCACACGAATAAATATATGGATTGCGAAATTCACCTGAAAATGCCCATCATTGGTATGGGCGCACCGGCAAGTATATTCTTGCCCCGCGTGGCGAAGCTGCTGCACACCGACTTGATCCTGCCTCCCCATTTTGAAGTGGCTAATGCGATCGGGGCTGTGGCAGGCAATATCATGATTTTGCGCGAGGCGGATCTGGTTCCTCTGGAGAACAGTAATGGCTTTGCCACCCTGGCAGGCGGTGAACGACACGAGTTTGATAGCCTGGAGCAAGCCAGTGCCTATCTCAAAGATTCTTTGGGTAAGCAGGCGATGGAGGAGGCTTTGGCAATGGGAGCAACTGACCTTCATCTTGAAGCGGAACAGGTCCATACAGGGTTGGAGCATTACCACTTTTTGGTGCGGGCGATTGGCAACCCGAGGTTGGATTTCGAGGCAGTCTGACTCGATGAGTGGTATAATTAACCCTTCAAATTCAGAAATTATGGAAGAACCACGATAATTATGCTTGCAAAATTAGAAGCAATAGAACAACGTAACGAAGAAATTAATCAACAATTATTGGTAGTGGGTGAAGATTACCAGCGCGCCGCGGATCTCAACCGGGAACGGTCGGATCTGGAACCAATCATTGAGAAGATACGGGAATATAAGAGTATCCTGACACGCCTGGAGGATGCGCGCCTCCTTCAGGTGAACGAGGATGACGATGAAATGCTGGCGTTAGCGTCGGCTGAGATCGATGAACTTATCCCGCAGATTGAACCTTTAGAGCGCTCAATCAAGGCAATGTTAGTCCCGAAAGATCCCCGCGATGAACGTAATGTCATCTTTGAAATTCGGGCGGGGGCTGGCGGCGATGAGGCGGCCCTCTTTGCGGCTGATCTGTACCGTATGTACACACGCTATGCCGAAGAACGGCGATGGAAGATCGAACTTCTCTCAGCCAATGAAATCGGTATCGGCGGCTATAAAGAAATCACCTTCATGATAAAAGGACATGGCGCCTATTCACGCCTCAAATATGAGACCGGTGTCCATCGCGTGCAACGCGTCCCCAGCACCGAGTCTTCCGGACGTATCCATACCTCCACTGCCACGGTTGCCGCCCTGGCAGAAGTGGACGACGTCGAAATCGACGTCAAAGAAAGCGATTTACGGGTCGATGTCTATCGTTCGGCGGGTGCTGGCGGGCAAAACGTGCAAAAGAACGCCACCGCCGTACGGCTCACCTATCTCCCCACCGGGATGGTGGTTACCTGCCAGGATGAACGTTCCCAATTGCAAAACCGCCTGCGAGCGATGAGCATCTTGAAAGCCCGCTTATTTGAATTGGAAGAAGAAAAACGCCGCAACGAACTCGACATCACCCGCCGTTCCCAAATTGGCAGCGGTGACCGTTCCGAGAAAATTCGCACCTACAATTACCCCCAATCACGCGTCACGGATCACCGGATTAACGTCTCTTCATACAACCTTCCGGCAGTCATGGAAGGGGATATCGATCAATTCATTGATGAACTCTCCCAGCGCGATGAAGCTGAACGTCTGTCAACAGCCGATGTATAAATAGGTAACATTCTTCGGGAAAGCGGGCTGGTGTGATTCCCGAAGGGTGATTTCCCCCATTTCGAAAACATGGATACTGTAACAAACACCACTGGTGCGCTTCTCCGCAGTGCTTCTGCGCGTCTGCAATCCCACACTGAGACGCCTGTTCTGGAAGCGCAGGTGCTCATGGCGCACGTCCTGGGAAAAGAGCGCACCTGGGTCATGGCACATCCCGAGACGGAGCTGTCACCCTCGGTTGTGCGCAACTACCAGCAGCTCGTGCAGCGCTTGCTGCAGGGCGAGCCGCTCGCTTATATCCTGCAGAGGCGCGAATTCTTTGGCTTGGCATTCAATGTCAATCCCAGCGTACTGATACCGCGCCCCGAGACCGAACACCTGGTCGAACGCGCCCTCGCCTGGCTGGCTGATCACCCGGCTTGCCGCCGCGCAGTGGATGTTTG
>JBAXBF010000120.1:0-8751 GCA_037142095.1 Chloroflexota bacterium | reverse complement strand
TCTCAAGCCAACATGAAATAATTTACGAACATCCTACACAAGAAAGGGAGAAAATAAATGGAATCATTCCTCTATATCAATGATATGTTGTCAGAAATCGGTGAAATCCCTGGCGACAGCATTGTCAGTAAGACGCTGCACAAGGATGAAAAGATGAAGGTGATCTTGTTCGGCTTTGCAGCCGGTCAGGAGCTTTCGGAGCATACCGCCGCAACACCAGCCATCCTCCATTTCCTACACGGAGAAGCCAAACTCATCCTGGGAGGAGAAGCAAAAGAAGCTAAAACCGGGACATGGGTTCATATGCCGCCCCATATGCCGCATACAGTACAAGCCCAGACACCGGTGATAATGTTACTCTATCTTCTTACTTGATCAGAATCTCAGTCTAATTTATCATCACTGCCGCGTTTGGAAGGCATTTGTGCCCAGACGTTGAGTATTTCAGCGTCAATCACTTGAATACCGGTACGAGAAACTTTAATCGCACCGCTTCTCTCTAATTCACGCAAAGAACGCGCCACCACCTCGCGTACTGTGCCAAGGTAGGTAGCAATTTTTTCTTGCGTAAAACGATGACTTCCTGTACCAGATAATTGTTCCGGCGGTAGTTTAACAAGAAATCGCGCCAGGCGGCATATGATTTGATAGAAAGATAATTCTCCCACCAATGTCGTTACGCTTCTAAGATTCAGACATAAGTCCTGAAGAATTTTTTGAGTCAAGTCAGGCTGCATTTCCAAACACATAAGAAATATCTCGCGCTCTAGAATCCAGACATGGCTGGCTTCCTGAGCAAGTGCACTTACCGGGTTCACACCACCGTCCAGAACCGCCACCTCGTTAAAAACCGCTCCTGTAGTCAGGATGCGCATGACGATTTCTCTTCCATGGGGAGATGATTTATATAATTTTACGCTGCCTTGCTGGATAAAATGAAATCCCGCGCAGGGACTGTTTTCCATAAAAATCGTCTCACCCAGATCAAAATGATATGCTTGAAAATTCGTCACAAGCTCGGAGCACTGAGCAGAATCAAGGATACTGAAAAAAGGATTTATCCGCAGCACCTTGTTTTTTTCTTCAACCGGGACATTCATTCGATACATAAATCTCATCCAAACATCAGGTTTCGATTATAATTATAACCATATTTGCGGTAAAACTGATGTGAAACCAAGACAAAACCGTGGTTTTACCAGTAGTGAATAATAACATAACTATTTTTCCTTGTTTTTTTGCATAATTCCGGCTCTTGGAGTTTATTATGGAAGATCATTCCCCCTCGGCGAATCTGAGCCGCCGTGATTTCGTTACAATAATTTCAGCCTTTCTCGGCACGATCATGGCTTTTGCAATCGGTTTTCCTTTGATAGGCTATCTCATCTCTCCGGCTCTGACCTCATTAACAGCCAAAAGCAGCCGAATATCTCTTGGATTATTAAGCAATTATTCCATCGGAAAACCAACACTATTCACATTCACGCGTGCAAAAATCAACGGGTGGGAAAAAACGGTCAATAGCTATGCTGTTTTCGTCTTACGCCATTCAGAAAATGAAATGAAAGTATTCTCAAATATTTGCCCGCACCTTAGTTGCCGGGTGCTTTGGCATGAAGACCAGCAAAAATTTATCTGCCCATGCCATGATGCTCATTTTGATCAACAAGGGAATGTCATTTCAGGACCTCCACCGCGTTCGCTGGATATTCTCCCACATGAAATTGACCCTTCTGGTAATCTCTATATTCAAATGACAGAGGTATAGATTGTTACATAAGATATTTATCTGGTTTGATGAACGTCTTGACCTCAGCACAATTTATCGAGTCATATTCGACCGAAAGGTTCCTAAAGTCAACTGGTGGTTCACATTGGGCAGTGCCAGCCTTTTTCTTTTCATCATTCAGGCAGCTACCGGTATTTTCTTGAGCGTGTATTATGTACCCAGCCCTGAGCATGCCTACAATAGCATCCAATACATTATGAATGATGTAGCTTTTGGCTGGCTGTTACGCGGTATTCACCATTGGGGAGCCAGTTTAATGGTGCTGGCAGTTTTATTACACATGCTGCGCGTCTTTTACTACGCTTCGTATAAATATCCGCGTGAATTGACCTGGCTCACAGGAGTTATCCTTCTTCTTATTACCATGGGAATGGGTTTTACAGGCTATTTGTTACCCTGGAATCAGCGCTCCTACTGGGCAACGGTTGTCGGGACACGCATCGTTGGCACTATTCCCTCGATCGGTGATTTTCTCCTGCGCATCCTACGGGGCGGAACGGATATCAGCGCAGTAACCTTGATGCGTTTCTATTCCGTGCATATCTGGTGGTTTCCAGCATTGCTCGGTTTACTGCTTGTTATTCATCTATACCTGATTATTCGCCTGGGTATTTCTGGCATTCCACATGAAGATGATTGAGGTGAGAAAACAACATTATGAATGAGATCACCAAAAAGCAGATTCATGATAAATACTTGATTGCCAAGCAAAAAGGGGTAAATTTTTATCCGGATATTATCTATAAAGATATAATCGTTTCTTTTTCCATCTTTATATTATTGATCGGATTGGCAGCCTTCGTGGGAGTTTCCAACGAACCAAAGGTTGATCCGAACGATGCAGCCTATATTCCCCGCCCCGAATGGTATTTCTTGTTTCTATTCGAATTTTTGAAATTTATCCCCGGCAGTATCGAGTGGGTTGGCACAACACTTATTCCTTTCATCGGCATTACAATTCTATTTCTTATCCCTTTCATCGATAAAAATCCCTTCCGCTTTTGGAAGAAACGCCGTTTAGCAATTGGGATCATGGGATTAACCGTTCTTGCAATCATTGGTCTGACCATCCGAGCCGTGATGACTACCCCTCAACAACCGGAGTTATTGCTGGCTTCTTCCTTATCTGAAAAAATAATCCAGGGACAGGATATTTATTCCATCCATTGTGTAGAGTGTCATGGTGTAAACGGAGAAGGGGGAGAAGTCAAAGGGGTGGCTGGATTGGAAGGTACTTTGATCAAAGCAATTAATAACGAGGATATCCTCTTTACTCATTCTGATAGCAACCTATATAGTATTATCGATCGAGGACTGCCCAATCTTAAAATGACTCCTTTTGGGAAAGGCTATGGGGGCAAGCTCACACCAGGAGAAATCGAGGCAGTTGTTGCCTTCATTCGCTATACCTGGGATCCAAGCATGGAGAAACCCAAAGACGTTCAAGCAGCAGGGGCTTTACCGGTATTAAAACCTGGGGAAACTGCTACGTATAGCACCCATATAGCCCCGATCATGAAACGTTATTGTGTTTCATGCCACCGTTCCGGAAAAACGAATGTGCAGAATTACTTTATGGAGAGTTATGAACAAGTTATGACGGGGGGTGATCATGGACCCAATGTGGTTAAGGGCAACCTAAAGAGCAACTTAATTCGGATGATCCAACGTGAGACCATTGAGGCAGGGAAACCAATGCCTCCTACCAAAGAATTGCCAAAGAATATGATCGAGATATTTGATAATTGGGTTGTCAACGGGGCAATACAATAGAAGGATGATAGGCTTTTATCGCTTGCTTTCTTTACGCTGCACACGCGTCCCGTCTTCGATATACCAATTTGCCATACCGTTTTGCATAACCAAACAATCATCAAAATTGCCGCCCCCTTTTTCGCGTACACAGACACCATACGATTTATTCTCAAGTATCTTACAACTGCGAATGGATGGATTACTTTTTTGGCGGATTAGAATGCCATGCGTCTCGTTGCGTGTAATGGTACAATATTCCATCACCCCGCCGCATTTATCAGTGGTCAGAACCCCTTCATTTTTACCATTATAGATATTACAATAACGGATCGTGGGATTGCTTTCTTCCATAATGCCAATTCCCGAATAGGCATTCGCGTAAATCTCGCAAGCCTCAATAGTACCGCTGCCACCCCGAATAACACCGATTCCATTCGAACGCCCATTATGAATCCGGCAGCCGCGAATCAGCGGATTAGCACGCTTCTCAATCACAATTCCGGGATGGATATTATTAAAAATATCGCAATCTTTGACAATCCCTCCGCCCTCATCCGTAATAAAGATACCGCTTTGTTCGCCATCATGGATACGGCAATCGACAATCAAAGGATTACTTTCACCCCTTATCATGATATTAGGGGCATTATTCTTGAAAATATCGCAATTCTCAATTGTGCCCACCCCTTCATCGGCAATTAAGACCCCATGCTGATTCCCATTATGGATGCGGCAGTTTTGGATCAACGGATTGCCGTGTTTTGAAATCCCTACATTGGGAAGATGGTTAGCATAAATATCACAACTCTCAATAATTCCGATACCCCCATCGGTAACAGCAATACCATTAGAACCATGATGAATAGAGCAGGCACGCACCAGAGGATTCCCGCCGCGATTGATGAATACACCCGGAGCGCGATTTCCATAAATGTCACATTTTTCAAGGATGCCCCTCCCTCCCTTCGTCACCATCACTCCGCTTTCCTTTCCAAAATAAATGCGGCAGCCGCGGATGGTTGGATTGCTGTCACGATCAATTACCACATTAGAATAACCATTCCCATATATATCACATTCCTCAACTAAACCGCCGCTGTTTCTGGTAAAATGAACGCCTTTTCTCTCCCCATCATGGATCTTGCAATTACGGATGATTGGGTTTGCTTTACGTCCATGAACGTGTATGCAAGTTCCTGATGAAGTAATCCAGCAATTTTCCAGCGTCAAGATGCCGTTGTATATTTCCACAGCAGCGCGATTGCGTTTTCCCGCCCGCCCATGCAGCGTGAGATTTCGGACATCCGCCTTTTCCGCTTCCATACGGATACATTCATTCTCAAGACTTTCGATGACAATATTCTCGGCAGAACCGACACCAATGATTTCTAACGGTTTGGTAAGCACCAATTCTTCACGGTAAAGCCCTTCTTTAACAAAAATCCGCGATCCTGAAAGTGCATTCTCCAAAGCGCCAGTAATTGAACAATAATCGCCATCTCCTGCAGCAGAAACGGTAATCTCCAAAGCGGAACGCACTTCTAACGCCAGATTCAAAGCACGACTTGTAAAACCAGTATAGCGAATAAGCCGCCATTCCTCATAAGGAATAAGCCATTGGGTCGTCTCAGGGTTTGGATCAGGCATATTGGTCATAGTTAGGCAGGGATCACGGTAGATGCTCCACAAAAACCAAGTCTCGTAATCGAGCTTTACAACTTACAATCTTATTCATCAAACGTTCCGCCATGGCGCGTAAAAGGTCAATACCAAGCAATTCGGCATGTTCAACTTCAATTCTGATTTGATAAATATCTGAAACCAGGATTTGACGGTGCTCATCTTCTATCACAGATAAACGATCACAAACATGAGCAATGCGTAAGTTTAGGCGCATCAGCTTCGATTGCGCATCCTCTCCTTTGACTTTCTCCGGGCTGTTTTCCCAATGCTTCAGGATGGATCTAAGCCTTGCTTCGTCACCATCCTGGAAAGCTAGATTAGCCTCGATCATTAACCTGGTACGCAATAATCGCTCTCCTTCATCCGTAGCCAAGTCTGGGTGAATACGTTTAGCAATTTCGCGATAATACTGTTTGATATTTAAGCTGGGTTGGAAAATCTCTTTCCGTTTGGCAGCGTGTTTACGTCCCTTTACATCCCCTTTCCATTCCCCAGCAACCCGTGCAGATTCCTGTGCAAAGAAGCGCGCTTGGTGGGCATCTTCGGCTATAACCTGATCACCGGGATTATGACTAAAGAGGATTTCTGCAATTTGCGCATCGAGTTCATCCAGTTCAACTTGTAATCCGCCTACCACACGCATATACTTACGGTCGAAGGCTGCCAATTCACCCTTCAACGTTGCCAGATCGAGTTCTTTTTGGAATAACTCATTCTCCAACGTTTCTAATTCGGCACGTTTAATTTCGATCTCATGATCGAGGATTGATTCGCTGAAAACAATCGAATGGCTTGAACCCATCATTGATATTATTATATACCACAGCGAAAAGGATTATGCTGCATTATTTTCCTAAGGCGTTCGGGTAGGAATATAAACCGGGGTAACCGGTATATCTGTAAGAACAATACCAGGCTTTATCATCTTGAGCTCGGCGTTTTTCTTTAATCCATCCAAAAATGTCTCCATTGCCTTTATTGGTGTCCTGATCATATCCATAAGCGGATTCAATGATTTTTCTATACTTCCCTGACTGGTAGGCAAATTGATCCGATCTTGATTCGCAGAAATAGTAGCGGATGGGGTTATGAAATAAAAGACAGAATATACAACGGTTATAATTAATAGAACTGCTCCGATATACACGATGATAAAGGAAACCCCCTTTAAAATTGGTGGGATAAGCCAGGGTTTTTTCTCAGATTTAAGATCGTGGTTTTTCGTCTCATAAACCGGAGCGGAAACATTCAATTCAGCAACTACGCTCTTAATATGATTCACCTCTTCTTGAAGTTGTTTTACGTCTTCGCTAAGAGCAGAGCGCAACGCCTGCATATCATGCTGAAAACGAATTAACATTTCCACTATCTGGCTCTCATGCATTGAAGATGTCTCCGGAGCAGATTCGGGTTGGACCATTTGGTATGGATCCTCATTCTGTGTCTGAGATTCTGAAATAGGTATTTGAAGAGGGTCTGTTTGCACAACAGTTGCCCTCTCGGATCCGCTTAACGATTCGGCTGTTTCAATCTGATTTCCCTCGCTATCTTTTTCTCGTTGGTTGAATTTCCCTTCTTCCTTTCCTGTCCTCGAATGATCTTCGCTTATGGTTTCCACACCTGAACCATAAACACGCGTAAATAGTTCCATTGCCTCCCCAATATCCAGAGAAAGAAAACGATTCTCCAAAACTTTACTGGCTTCGAAGCTGGGCTTCAATACAGGGATCGACCGTGGTAAAACACCTTCTTCATCACTATTTATGGTCCTGGAGTTCATAATTAAAATATTTATTTCACCTTTATTCATATATCATTGAATCTAATTAATTAATGATAATTAAAATTGTAGACTTTTTGAATATAAGTGTCAATAGATTACACATAAAAATTCATGGTTATTTTGAAAATATATCCACATTCCTATTATTGTAGTTACCATGGACTCTGGCGTTATTTTCACTATCTCGGGTATAAATGAGTTTTCCGGTTGGGCTACCTACAACGCGTACTTCTAAGGAAAAAGTGTCTTCTTCTATATTAGCCTGCCCTGTACCAGTTATCGAAAAACCAGATGAGAACGAACAGTTCTTCAAAGTCAATCTTGTTTCAGCGTTATCCTGTGCAAAGTTAATTTTACCGCCATAAGGACAACCAACATTTACTTCTTTTTCCCCATCCCAAACCAGATATTCCGGCAAATAGCTGATTTCTTGTTCAACTGATTGCATGGCTGTAAGAGGATTGGCAAAAGTAGCAGCATTCTTGGGCGCCAACTGAACATATGTGTCAGCAATAGTACCCTCACAAACCGTCTGGCGATCTTTGGGTAATTTGTCTTTGACCAAAAAATCCGTTACGATAGTATCTGGACAGTCATTACCCCAACCAAAAACTACATGGGGACCTCCTTTAACCGTAACGAGATATCCATCTGCCAGGTGTTGAAAAACATTCATGCCATTCTGATACGGTGTTGCCGGATCTGCGGTAGCATCCAGAACCAGTGTAGGAATACCCTCGGCGCGCAGGTAAGAAGGACGACTGAGGCGGGGACGAACCAGGGGAGTCCAATAAGGACAAGGAAAATCACCGTAAAAAATCGTGGTGAGACGCTGTTGACTGGCATCCACGGCATCTCCGGCAAGCAGATAAGCCTTCGCCTGTTCATCGGGAGTACCACTAAAATACGCATAATCGTTACATTCAACCGCGTAAAACGCAGCATCCGAAAACGACGAGTCGGAGATGACTTCCAGTGTCTGAGGATTCAATGAATAAGTGATGTAAGAAAGCCTTTCTAGAGGAACGAAGTCGTTTTGCGCTGCAGCAGCCAAAGCTCGTTGAAGGATCATCCGGTCTCCTTCACTATACAGGTAATTCACCGCCACACTTTCCAGATCTACTAACGTAAAGTCACGGAGAACCGTTTTTCCAGAAGGTAATGGAAAATTTATTTTAACCGGTGATTTGGACAGACGAGCAGCCAGAGAGTCATAGGCTTTGATTGCATCCCCTCCTGAATCCTTGGCACAAGCTGGATCAGCATTACAGGCTTCCAGAGTCATCACCAATACATCATTGAAAGCTTTTGCCTGTTGCTTAAAATAATCAATTCCTGAGTTTGTCAAATCCACCGTTCCATCCAAGACCAATGCCGCCAGCCGGTCAGGATGGACAGATGCATATGTTTGCGCAAATTGGGTACCGTACGATAAACCGTACAGCCAGAATTTCTCCTCATTCATCATTTTACGAAAGACTTCCAGATCTTCCACAGCCTGAACCGTTCCCATATAGGGTAGTAAATCGGTTTTCCCCATTTCTTTGACACAATTTTCCACGAAGGTGCTGGCGTTTTCCATCATCCGTTTTTCACCCTGAGGTGTCCTGGCATCCAGATCATGTTGGTAATAGGTCTTGGCAGCCGTTTCACACGCCAGTCCTTGGGAAGCACCCACGCCGCGCTGGTCAAAGAAAACAATATCAAAATGATCGCGAATCGCCGTACCATAATCTTCAGC
>JBAXBF010000119.1:0-8781 GCA_037142095.1 Chloroflexota bacterium | reverse complement strand
AGTTGGACAAATTCATCAATACCGGATTCCACTGGTTTGATAAGACCAACATCGACGCTGCTGACATCAAGCCGTTGCTGTACCAATAATCTTTTATAAACTAAACTAGTTACTGGAGGGGCTGTTCGCAAGCACTGGGACAGCCCCTTTGGGTAATCTTTTTCAGTAAATGGATAATCCATCTGAAAAGTTACTTCAGAGGTATATCCTGTAATATTGTCGTATTATTCATGGATATCTGGTAAATGAGGTAAACCATGACACTAGCCCTTCAAATGAAAGGCATTACAAAACGTTTTCCAGGCGTTTTGGCAAATGATAAGATTGATTTTGATCTGGAAAAGGGAGAAATCCACGCCTTACTGGGGGAAAATGGCGCCGGAAAGACGACTCTGATGAATATCCTTTATGGTTTATATCGTCCCGATGAGGGGCATATATTCCTTGATGGAAAAGAATTAATCATCCATAGTCCGCATGATGCCATCCGTTCCGGTTTGGGGATGGTACATCAGCATTTTATGCTCGTACCCGTCATGACAGTAACAGAGAATATCGTTTTAGGTGTTGAACAGACAGATCGCTTGAAATTTCTGGGACGATTGGGACATCTTGACCTAAATACGGCGCGTGAGAAAATCCGGGATCTTTCACACCAATATGGGCTTGATGTTGATCCTGATGCATACATCAAAGATCTTCCAGTGGGTATGCAGCAGCGTGTAGAAATTATTAAAGCATTGTATCGCCAGGCAAAAGTATTAATTCTGGATGAACCGACGGCTGTGCTTACACCTCAAGAGATAGAAGACTTATTCAAGGTGTTACATTCGCTGACTGATAAAGGCATATCGGTAATATTTATCACCCATAAACTCAAAGAGGTACTCGCAATTTCTGATCGCATTACTGTGTTGCGGAATGGGAAGGTGGTTGGATCAGCCAAACCCGAAGAATCCACTGAGTTTACCCTAGCTTGCAGTATGGTCGGACGGGATGTCATTCTTACAGTGGAGAAAGAATCTGCAAAACCAAAAGAGGTGATCCTGGATGTGAAAGATCTGCGTGTTGACGATCATCGTGGGCAGTCGACTGTATGCGGCACGAGTTTCTTTGTTCGTTCCGGAGAAGTGTTGGGGATTGCCGGTGTCCAAGGGAATGGGCAAACCGAATTGGTGGAAGCCTTAACTGGTTTATGTCATGTGGCAAGCGGAAAGATGTTTTTGCAAGGTAATGATGTCACAAACGCCGGATCACGTCAAGTTATTCAAACAGGAGTAGCCCATATTCCCGAAGATCGTCATGAATATGGCATGGTATTCGGGTATTCGATTGCCGACAACCTGGTGCTATGTAGTTATTACCAGCCCCCGTTTTCTCAAAATGGTTTTGTAATGGATAATAACGCTGTGGACGAAAATGCCCGTAAACTTGTTAAAGAATACGACATTCGTACACCCAGTATTTATACACTTGGGCAATCCTTGTCAGGTGGAAATCAACAGAAAATGGTGGTGGCGCGTGAATTTTCACGCCCTATCCGTCTATTGATTGCTTCACAACCGACGCGCGGTCTGGATGTTGGTTCAATTGAGTTCATTCATAAACGTATCATCGAGCAGCGCGATCATGGTGTGGCAGTGTTGCTCGTTTCGGCAGAATTGGATGAAATCATGTCTCTTTCAGATCGAATTGCTGTGATGTATCGAGGACAGATTATCGAGACGCTGGATGCACAAGATGCAACGCGTGAAGGATTAGGTTTATTGATGGCGGGCATCCGAAAGGAAAAAGTATGAGTGCGACAACACAACCCATCAAACCCAAAATAGATCGAAGTCAAATTATGGAAGCCTTGATTCCTGTGTTGGCAGTCATCACAGCCTTGATTGCCGGCGCTATTATCATTATGGTTTCTCAATTAATATCTGCTAATCTGGCGACCGGTTTTAAAGGAGTCAGCAGCGCTTCAACGAAAACGCCTTGGCAAACATTAATCTCTGCCTATGTGGGATTGTTCCAAGGTGCGTTTGGTTCTCCGCGTGCCATCAGTGAAACGCTGATAGCGACCACACCGTATATATTGACAGGTCTGGCGGTTGCAGTAGGTTTCCGCGGCGGTTTATTTAATATTGGTGCTGAAGGGCAGTATTACGTCGGTTCCATCTGTGCAGTATTTGTTGGATATTCCTTCAAAGGATTACCACCATTTCTGCATATCACGCTTTCAATGCTGGCGGGGATTGTCGGAGGTGGCTTATTCGCTGCAATCCCCGGTTACTTAAAAGCCCGCTTTGGTACCCATGAGGTTATCAATACGATTATGCTGAATTATATCGGAGTGAAGACGATCGATTGGTTGGTACGCGGACCATTGCGGGATCCGAAGGCATCTCTGGACCAAACATACTATATCCTTGATTCAGCAAAATTGCCAAAACTATTGCCCTGGACAGACTTGCGCGTTCATATTGGGATTGTTATTGCCCTTGTGATGGTTTTTGTGATCAACTGGCTGCTGTTTAAGACAACCCTGGGCTATGAACTGAGAACCGTAGGATCAAATCCGAGTGTTGCACGCTATGCTGGGATGAGCGTGGCGCGTAACTTTGTCGTTACGATGATCATATCGGGAGGACTGGCAGGCATGGCAGGCGCAGTTCAGCAGTTAGGAATGAACTATACCCTCAAAGCTGTATTTGCAACGGGGTATGGATTCGACTCGATTGCGGTTGCATTGCTTGCCAAGTCGAATCCATTTGGGATTATCCCCGCGGCGTTATTATGGGGTGCTCTGCGAAATGGCGCTTCCTTGATGCAAGTTCGTTCGAATATGAGCATTGACCTCATCAATATTGTCCAGGCTTTAGTCATTATGTTTGTGGCTGCTGACCAGATGATCCGCTGGTTATATCACATCAAAACAGCGCGCGATACGAAGGTCGTCTTTACGCGCGGATGGGGAGGTGGTTAAATGGCTTCAATACCATATGAATCCACAAAACAAAAATTTTATGTTCTCAACCGTAGACGAATTTTCGGAATCATATATTTGGTATTGGGATTATTCTTAATCTATATAGCTTTTAATGGTATAGATGCTAAAATGATTTCGACGCTGAGTTTGGGAGGCGTGGGAAATATCCCAATTTCCAGCCGCATTGGATTGATTGCATTGGGTGTGATCATGATAGCATCCTGCCTCCTTTCCTGGTTGGTTGAAATAAAAGAACGATATATTCTGACATTAGTAGGCATGAATTTTGCGATTCTTATATTTGCAACACTCTTTTGGGGCGCAGCAGGAAAGAGTATAGATTTATTGGGTATGATTCGAGACAGTATCCGTCTTTCGACTCCGATAGCCTTAGGGGCTATGGCTGGCTTATGGTGTGAACGTACCGGTGTGGTGAATATTGCCATCGAAGGAATGATGCTTACTGCGGCTGGCATTGGTTTTGCAATTTCCTTATATTCTCAGAATATGTGGTTTGGTTTACTGGCAGCGGTCATTGCTTCTGGGTGTATGGCAGCGATCCATGCAGTCTTGTCCATCCGTTTCAAGGTGGATCAGGTCATCAGCGGTACAGCTATTAATGTTTTGGCAGTCGGTGTTACCGGTTTTGTGCGACGCTTGTTTTTGCTAAACAACCCTTATGGTGCACCGGGTGTCTTCCCATATGTCTTTGCTGATAAGGATAGCGCCTTGAGTGCGATTGGATTAGGGGCAATTAACGATTTCATTGTAAAGTTACCTATTATTGGGTATTTATTAAAACTTCAGCCGATGGTCTATACCATGTTTCTTCTGGTAATTCTTTCCCATCTGGTTTTGAATTATACACCTTGGGGTTTGCGGACTCGTTCAGTGGGCGAGCATCCGCGAGCGGCAGATACACTGGGTATTAATGTATTTAAGATGCGCTATGTAAACGTCATCATTGCCGGTTTAATCGCAGGTTTGGGTGGCGCCTGGTTTTCCCTTGAGACGACCGGCAGTTTTGAAGATTTGATGACCAATGGCAAAGGGTATATTGCTTTGGCTGCATTGATCTTTGGAAAATGGAACCCGATTGGAGCATTCCTAGCAGCTCTGTTGTTTGGCTTTTCAGATGCTCTTCAATTCAAGCTCCAGATCCTGGAAGTGAAACTGCCCATTGTAAATACGTTAATCCCTTATCAATTTGAAGGTATGTTACCCTATATTGTTACCATGATTGCTTTAGCCGGTGTCATTGGACGCAGTATTGCGCCTGCCGCAGATGGTAAGCCATACGAAAAGGAAGGATAACGGATCACTTTTATCCTTAAGATTCGGTGAAAAGGCGACTCAGACCGTTGTTATTCTTTGACTTAAATACTACGTCGTACGCCAGGTAGAAATAATTCCTATCTGGCGTATGTTCTAATCAAGTATGGATCCGGTAGTTTGAAGGGCATCTAACCGGTTAAGATCGATTCATTATTTTTATAACCCGTATTCCTCTAACCTAATTTTGTTCCGGTCAACTTTAGCAACCATCTCAGCGATAAACTTATCTTCATTATCAGGTAATTCGTCTGCTTGGGTAGAAAGGCGGTCAAGCCACCTCGTCTCTAAGCGTGTCAGAGAAAAATGCCCATTGGCATTTGCCTTACGAAGATGGTTAAGGGTTGCACATGCAGCACGTCGCGTACGCAGGTAAGGTGTTGGTTCCGCAATGATTTCGGCAGCCAAATCTAAAACGACATCGGGACGTAATACGTAAGCCTGCGGGTCATGATGAGAATCCGATTCTACATACCAATCTCGCAGAGTTAAGGCTGCTTGATTACTTTGTGCAGAGGCAGTATTCATTAAACGAGTGGCATAAATTAATTGTTCCAATGAAACTGTCGGAGCCATAGCGCCCAGTAACTTAACGTTTTGCACCGATTCATTGCTCCACAGGTCAGGCACGGCTTTGGCAATGTTACCGATCGGAGAGAGATGCGCACATGCGGCTTCGGCGCCTTCCAGGGCAATCGGACAGCCGGTAATTGCTTTGATATATGGACCTTCATAAGCGCAGTCTTTGTTTGGACCGATCGCACCGCGCTCAAATGCGACCAGGCTACGGGCTACCGTCATCACACGAATGGTTGCTGCCCATATGCGTGGGATAAAACGCTGTTCAGCAAGCACCATTGCTGTATTTGCGAAGCCGCAGGCTGAGTCTCCGGAAGGAATAACATTGTATTGCTTTGAGATGGCGACAATCCTATCCCAGAGGAAAGCCATGTCTCTTGCCCCTAAAATACCTAGAGCAAAAACAGATAGTGGCAGGTCACCATTCAAAATGGCGTCATCGTGGATTTCTTTTCCACCGGTAGATTCGATTGCCAGAAAATCAGCTCCGGCTTGAGCGCACAATTCAAAACTTTTGAACATCCAATCGACATATTTTCCATTACGCATATGCGGTGGACGGTCAAATTCGCGAATATCATTGGGCGTGACCCTCAAGGCTGTTTTAATCCCGTGGTCTGCCTCAGCCTTGTCAAGTGTCTCTCGCAGAATTTTAGTAACTTCAGCGCCCCATTCAGGGGTAAGCGTCAAATCAGGCAGAAGTTCAAACTCCACCACCAACCCAGTGGCGTGCAATTCGACAGCGCGGGTGCAGGCTCCGGTGATCATCTGTGTGTATTCTTGGCGTACTCTTGCCATCGAGTCAATGTCGATAATCATGTTATCCAGCGTAAAGTTGAGTTCAGGGTAAATCTCACCGCCACCGATAACCAACCCGTTTTTAAGCTGGATTGGATGTGGACTGCGTCCATAGACGAATTCATTCAAATTATTAATTGCCAAGGTCTGATATGATTTCATTACGACTCCTTTATACATAGATCATCTTGAAATGATGGTAGGTTGTCTATCACAGTATCGATGAATTCTGGGCAATGAGGGGTATCTTGTGGATTAATTTGGCGAGCTTGATCATAAATATCCTTAAGGGATATCGAATCCAGAAATGTTTCAATGACATTGGATAACTTAACCCAAATTATTCGGGTAGCACACTGATCTATTCGATTACACGAATTTTCTTTGCCAGGAAGAGTGCAAGCCACGACTGCAATCGGTCCTTCGGTTGAGCGGATCACATCCCCCACAGATATCTGGCTGGCATCCTGTCTCAGAATATAACCGCCACCGGGTCCCCTGATGCTTTGAGCCAGACCATCTTTGCAAAGATGGCGGAAGAGTTGGGCGATGTATTCTGCTGAAATTTCCTGACGAGCCGCGATCTCTTGGCGTAGGACAGGTCTTTGACTGCTATGGATCGTGAGATCCAACATGACTCGCAAGGCATACCGCCCATGTGTTGAAAGCCTCATAATTATTCCTTCGAATGAGAATAATGCTATGTTAACTTAGTAGAGTTATTTTGTCAACTAATATGAGGTGCATATTCCAATAGTTGAGTATTATACTTAACTATTGACAACCAATAAGTTTCGGTATAAAATTATCACGATATAAAATATAAATAATATGTAACACTCTTATCCAGAGAGGTGGAGGGACGGGCCCTGTGATACCTCGACAACCAGCCGAAAAGCGGTATGGTGCCAATTCCCGCAGGAAGAAAACACTGGAAGATGAGAGGAGAACAGCTATAAAACGCTTACCTCTTCTTATATATCCAGAAGAGGTTTTTTATTATTGATAAGTATGTCATAGAGCTAGGAGAAACAATTATAAAAAAATGAGAAAATTTATTGTTATCGATTATCAAGGATATCGTATTTAGGTAAAGAAGGGATTATAACCAATCATCATTAATAAGAAGGAAATTAAAATGTCAAACAAAGAAAATAATCAACAATATGGATTTACAACTCGCCAGCTCCATGCTGGGCAGCAACCTGATCCAACGACCGGTTCACGGGCAGTGCCTATCTATCAGACAACTTCCTACCAATTTCATGACACCGATCATGCTGCTCGCTTATTTGCTCTGAAAGAGTTCGGTAATATTTATACCAGAATTATGAATCCGACCAGCGATGTATTTGAACAGCGTATTGCCAGTCTCGAGGGCGGTGTCGGTGCACTTGCTGTCAGTTCAGGGCATGCCGCTCAGGCGCTTGCGATTCTGACGCTTTGCGGTGCAGGTGATCATATTGTTTCTGCGTCGACCTTATATGGGGGTACTTACAACCAGTTCAATTATACCTTTCCGCGGATTGGGATCGAAGTTACTTTCGTTGATCCAAAAGATCCGCAGAATTTTAGCCGGGCGATCAAACCAAATACAAAAATAATTTATGGTGAAACGCTTGGTAATCCGCGGATTAATGTTTTTCCGTTTGAAGAAGTGGCGAAAATTGCCCAGGAATACCGCATTCCATTGGTCATTGACAATACCTTCCCTACGCCTTATTTGAACCGCCCCTTCGAATGGGGAGCGAATATTGTTACGCATTCCACCACCAAGTTCATTGGTGGGCATGGTACATCGATTGGGGGCATGATTGTGGATGCTGGTAACTTTGATTGGGCTGGAAGTGGTCGCTTCCCGAATTTTACAGAACCTGATCCCAGTTATCATGGTCTGGTCTATGCCACATTAGGCGCACCTGCCTTTATTCTAAAAGCCCGTGTTCAAATCCTGCGTGATTATGGTGCTTGCCAGGCACCCATCAATTCCTGGTTGTTTTTGCAGGGATTGGAAACACTAAGTCTACGGATGGAACGCCATGTACAAAACGCACAGGCAGTGGCAGAATATCTGGAGAATCACCCCAAAGTACAATGGGTTACTTATCCTGGTCTTAAGAGCCATCCAGATTATCAGGTTGCAAAGAAGTATTTACCCAAAGGAGCTGGTGCAATTTTAGGATTTGGGATTAAAGGTGGAGCGGAATCAGGACGTAAATTTATCGAGAGCCTGAAATTATTCAGCCATCTTGCGAATGTAGGGGATGCTAAAAGTCTGGCAATACATCCAGCCAGCACAACCCACAGCCAGTTGACAACTGAAGAGCAAACCAGTGCGGGTGTAACGCCGGATTTTGTCCGCCTCAGTGTTGGTATCGAAGATATTCAGGATATTCTTTGGGATTTGGAGCAGGCATTGGCGAAGACATAAATATTAAGAATTATTGATTTACCTGGTAGAAACGTCAGCGCCATTCATATTATAAACATAAAAAGCAATAGAGTGAGATTATTCTCTCTATTGCTTTTTATCAAAATATAATCCCTAATCGAATAGCATCCATTAAGTGGAGATGGCGGGAATCGAACCCGCGTCCGAAAGGCTCAGTTCCAAGATATCTACGAGCATAGCCTGTTGTTCGTTTTGTCGAAGGCTACCACAACCGGCGAAGGTAACACTCCAACGAGCTGTTGGAACCCGAAAGTCCCTCTTTCACACGATTAACAGCATCACGTGGGGCACTCTTGCTTTATTATGCCCATTTCCGCCACCGGCAAGAGAGCGGGGGGATGGACACGATCCTATTTCAAGGATCAACTTGCATAACTAAGGACGTTACGCCGCCATAGGCAGCATCGCGTAGCCGAAGCCAGCAGGTACTTTTGTGCGATTGGCACTTAATTGTTTGCACTGAGTTTACGAGTTCGGTGCCTCTCGGCTCGCAATCCGGGACCATCCTCCTCCGTCGAAGCCGATCATCCCCATGCATTTCTATTATACCATAAGACCCCAATTCTGAACAATATGTTATAATTGGATAACCGCGATAGGTTATCGAATAAATCAATAAATGCGATGGAATATACACGAAGAA
>JBAXBF010000118.1:0-8811 GCA_037142095.1 Chloroflexota bacterium | reverse complement strand
TAATAAAATTCAAGCCGTCCCATATATATATACGGAATTCTCCATCACAAGAATATCCGTAAACATATCCTTTATTCGGCACTGGCGACCTGAATAATATGCCATAACGATCCCTATTATCACATTTTATCCCAGTTTCAAAGGTAACTTCAAGATAAAAATTTTTTATTGGCGGGATGCTGGCAATACCCCATTCTTCATATTCTGACGCAGACAGTGCGTGCATTTGCAATTTCCCATTTTTCATTTCAAAGAAGGTATTTGAGGTATTAACGAGATACCAATATTTGCCTGTATCGAAAGTATCTTGCCAGTTAGGTATTCCATTCGCAAGGATAGGTGTTAGTGTTGCTATAATTGAAGGTGTTGTTGTTAGAAATCCTGTTTCTGAAGAAGATGATCTGTTCGTAGAAGTCATCGTTATTGTTGGCTCCTCCCTGGTAAGGTCACCCATTGGCGTTTTAGGATATGGTGACAGCCCAGAAGATCGAACAGTAAAAATCGGAAGAGGCAAAGCGGTATCAAATTCTTCAGTCAATGATTGTGATGTTATGGTTGCAAAAGCATCTATCTTAACATCATCCATAGAACGGGAAGTAGGAGTTAGCATCCCTGTCCCAAAATTTAGGATGCTGCACGCGCTGGCAGTAAATATAACCAGACAACCGATTTTTAAGAGCAAAGAAGATTTAGTTTTCATTCCTTTAAAATGCCAGATAATGATCTATCCCTTATTTTATCATACCAATATTAATCTTTGAATGGTTTCAAAATAACCAATTATGCAGTAAAAACATGCTATAATAGGTGGCAATGCAAAACGCAGTACTGGTTCTGAATGCCAATTTTGAGCCTTTAAACGTCTGCAATCTCCATCGTGCGGTTGGACTTGTACTCATGGAAAAGGCTTCTCTGGTGCTCAACGGACGCGGAGAAATCAACACTGTCTCACAACAACACCTGATTCCTTCGATAATTCGCCTTGAGCATATGATCAAGCGTCCGCACCCATCTGTCAAGTTGTCCAAGCGTGAGATTTTACGCCGCGACCACAACACATGCCAATATTGCGGCAAACATTCTCTCCATATGACGGTTGACCATATAATCCCTCGTCATTTAGGTGGAAATACCTCATGGGAAAATATGGTAACTGCCTGTCCTATCTGTAATCACCGTAAAGGAGGAAGAATACTAGAACAAGCCAAAATGGAATTGTTACATCCCCCAGTACCTCCACCAGCGTCTGTTGAATACCTATTTGGTCATTATCTTGAAAATAATCTCGAATGGCTTCCTTTTGTTAAAGGATGGTAACCTTCTTTCAAAACTCAAGCTCCATCAAATCTTCAGCTAAATCGACATTTCCATTAAAGGTGAGACGTGCCTGAGAGATTAATGAGTAGGAAAGCACACAATCTCCCGTGTAATGGATTAAATAAAGCGTTTCGACACCTGCCTGTTGAGCTTGTTCGCCTGCCTGATAAGCTGAAGAATGACCTTCAAACTTTACACGTCCATCATCGGTACAAACAGCGACTTCATGGAATAGTACATTGGCTTGAGATGCTAAACCAAGCACTTCAGGACAAGGTTCAGTATCACAGGAATAAGCCAAGACCTTGCCAGTTTTAAGAAATTCCACGCGCAATCCGATGGTGGGAATAAAATGCTTAACAGGTGAAGAATAGATTATAAACTCCTCATTCTTGAATACCAATGTCATAGGAGTGTCGTTTAATTCATGAAAAATCACAGGGTAGAAATTGGGCCACTGCTCCCAGCCATACAGTTTCATCATATCCGCTGCGCGTTCCAATGTATGTGCTAGTCCATAAATTCTTAGGGGAAGAGTACGTCCCGTCAACCACATGCTCATCAGATATGGCGCCAATCCGGATACGTGGTCGGGATGGAAATGAGTCAAAATCAAGTCAGTGATCTTTTGAGGATCAACACCAGCTTTTCGTAAACTCAAATGGGGATTACTGGCACAATCAATTAACACATTACGATCCTCACCTAAAAGAGTAAGATGCGTATTATCATGCCTCTCGTCGGGCACAGCAGAAGCAGTACCTAAAACAACTAGTTTTGCCATTACAACGTCGTTATCTGTCTTTATTCAATGATATTTTTAGTTTCTGTTTCGTTTTTTACTTCAGAATGATCAAGTATCACAATCCGAGGGTTTTCTTCCATTTCAGATACGCCTACTTTTTCTTTACTCTCCGCTTCCTCCACACCATCAAGCTGTTTCGTCCGATGGCGGATAAAAAGCGCACCAGCCGCGCAAATGGCTGTAACTGCCATTAAAGTCTGATTCACATTGATATTGCCAATATTGGCAGGATCTAGCCGTAAAAACTCCAGGAAGAACCGCCCAACTGGATAGGTAACCAAATAGGTAAGGAATACATCTCCTGGTTTCAACTGCTTACTGAAATGCCGGGCGATCCAAAGCAAGAAAAATACATTTGCCAAATTGTAAAGGGATTCATATAAAAAGAGAGGATGATATCGTTCAATACTTTGATAATCAAGCAGGCGATGCATAGGATCAATAATAATAGCCCAGGGTAAGTTTGAGGGAGCACCATACAACTCCTGATTAAAGAAATTTCCCCATCTACCGATAGCTTGCCCCAAAGCCAGACCTGGAGCCACAATATCTACCCACACAGGCATGGATAATTTATAATGTCGGGTAAACAAATAAAGTGCCAGTAAACCGCCAAGAATGACACCAGGAAGCCCCAATCCTCCCTTCCAAATAGCGATAGCATCCAGTGGATGCGTAAAATAATACATTGTTGTTAGACCTTGATCGACCATCGATTGGGGTGGAGTTAAAACATGCCATATTCTGGCTCCAATCACCCCTCCGATGACGACCCAAGTCAACATATCCCATACGCTCTCACTTTTCTCACCTCGCCGCTCGGCTTCGCGTGAACTTAACCAGGCACCCGCCAAAGCACCCAACATGATGATGATTCCATAGAAATGAATATACAATGGACCGATAGGAAAACCGGATGGCATAATGATTACTCCTTTTTTTGTGAACTAAACTGATAACGTACATCGACAATACGTTGAAGCGCGGTCAAATTTGTAAACACGGCAAGGATCCACAATCCTATCAGCGGGATATTAAAAATAAGGCAGGGTACGAGAATAAGGTAGCGTTCCAATCTCGTTAAAAAACCAACTTTCGTGTCGATACCCAACGATTGCCCCCGCGCTCTGGTATAAGAAACGAGAACCGAACCAGCCGCTGCTAAATAAGCAAGCAACACAGGCAACCAATCTCCCAAACGCGAATAATATATTAATAATCCTCCAAAAAGAAACAACTCGGCATAGCGATCAGAAACCGAATCCAGAAATGCGCCGTAAAGACCTGGTGAGTCTGTTCTCTTCTCTCCAATAATGCGCGCCATCGCGCCATCCAACGCGTCCAGAGGTGCCATTACCAGGATAATTAGCCCACCCACTGTTATCATCCCCCGCGCTAAGAAATAGGCTCCGACGGCATTTCCAATCAATCCAATCAATGTCAACATATTTGGAGACAGACCGATTCGCGTAAAGAAACCCGCGATAGGATAGATGATTCCTTTAGACATAAGACGCACATAGTCGGTAAAAGTTACCCGAGTTTTTTTATCGATTGGATCTTGCACTAATTTACGCTACCTTTTCATTTCAACTAAAGCTAAATTACATTTTCGTATTATAGAATATTATACTCGTTTTTAAAACACTCATCATATAGTGATTAAAAGAAACTTCCTTAGAAGTTTAAGTTATTAGAATCTGAAATAAAGCGTTATGAAAGTTGTTTTCTCATAATTTAAATAATCATTCAACCAAACTATTCATCATCTAGACATTATTGGCATTGCAGACTAAAATTCAAGTGCAACCGAGTTATTCAGATTCTCTCCTTTTCAAGTTTTGGAGATCACCATGAAAAAATGGCAGAATAAATATGTCATCGGTTTAACCGGCAATATAGCTACTGGAAAAAGCGTTGTACGAAAGATGTTGGAGTACCTGGGTGCTTATGGAATCGATGCTGACACTTTAGGGCATAGGGCTTTTATGGCTGGTTCTCCAGGTTATAAACAAACAATTGAAGAATTCGGTGTTCAAATTCTTAATGATCAGGGACAAATTGACCGCAATAATCTCAGTAAGATTGTCTTTGCTGATCCAAAATCCTTAATACGTCTTGAATCTATTGTCCACCCACTCGTTTACCAGGGCATTGACTTATTAGTTCGCCACACTTCTTCCAAAGTCATCATTCTTGAAGCGATTAAACTTTTGGAAGGCGATCTATACACTCTTTGCGATTCGATCTGGGTTGTTAATGCATCCGTGGAGACACAGCAATACCGTCTTATGCAAAAACGCAAAATGAATGAAGAAAACGCGCGTAACCGTATCCAAGCCCAGTCCGCCCAGGAGCGCAAACTCGCGATTGCCGATGTCATTATCCAAAATGATAATTCTTTTGAAGATACATGGGAGCAAGTCGTTTATGCCTGGCTGCAATTATTCCCAGAGGATATCGATAAGATTCAGTCTAAGAAAAATTCCAAATCTGGATCAACCTTGACGATTCAACGAGCCTATCCCTATCATGCCCAGGACATTGCTTATTTTTTTGCACAATACGGCTACAATAAAAGAAAAATGAGCAAACTTGAAGTTATGGCTGAGTTCAGTAAGAAAACCTACTTAATCCTTCAGATAGATGATAAAATAGTAGGACTCATGGATTGGCAAGTAGATGATTTTGTAGCCAGAGCTGGCGGTATATGTATTGTCCCACACCTATCACAAGTTGAGGGAATGCGATTGTTTTTGGAAGAAATAGAACGAAGCATTCAAGAATATCCATGTGAAGTCGTATTGTTATTCATTCCCCCGCGTTTGGCACAGAAAAAATACGGCTGGCAGGATTTTGGATACGAAATTAAAGCCATTGAAGAATTACTATCACAGACCTGGCAGGACGCTGCGCGAGAATTTGTGCCAGCGGAAAGTGTGATGCTCTTTAAACGGCTATAACAATATCAGGTGTTGCGTGATTCAGATTTTTAATAATTGGTTGAACGAACTTATATTTATCTTTCAACGCTTGGATATATCCAGTTTGTTGGATATTGCTCTGGTCACTTTTATATTTTTTACTATTTTGATTTTATTGAGAGACACACAAGCGGCTGTTCTTCTAAGAGGGGTTTTGCTGCTGATAGCCCTCGTTGGATTGCTTACCAGTTTACAAATCTTACCCGCCTTCTCATGGTTAATCCGGACTACTTTTCCAGCACTATTGCTTGCTATTCCGGTCATTTTTTCCCCAGAAATAAGGCGCGCCTTAGAACGATTAGGCAGAGCAGGACAATTTGTTTCAACAACCCGCATCAAGTCCGATCGCGTTTCTCACCAAATCGTTAACATACTGATCACAGCCGTTCAGCGACTCTCCTTACGTAAACATGGCGCATTAATTATTATCCAGCGAAACGATGATTTATCAGAATACAGCAAGACCGGTGTTCGTCTCAATGCACTGATAACCCCTGAACTCATCCTACAAATTTTTTACCCCAATACTCCCCTGCATGATGGTGCCATTATCGTCAGCGGGAACCATGTTATTGCGGCTGCGTGTGTTATGCCTCTCTCCTCCAGTGGCGTTTTGAATAGCTCTCCAGAGCGCCAAATGGGCTTACGCCACCGTGCGGCGTTGGGTATCTCGGAATGCAGTGACGCGACTGTTTTAGTCGTCTCTGAGGAAACTGGATCCATTTCGCTTGTTCAAGGTGGACGGATCATCCGCCATCTAGATTCTAGCCGACTAGAGAATATCCTCCGCGCATTCTTCATACCTGATGATAACCATCACGGTTTCAGACGATTTTTGCGATGGGTCTTTCCATCGCCCGATGAAAAGACCTGGTTACGGAAGTAAAACATGCTAGATGCTCTGAATTGGTTGTATAAAAACCTGCCATCTTTACTACTCGCCTTCCTCCTCGCTCTGGTGGTCTGGATTTCTGCAACGACTCAGTCTGACCCTAATAAAGAGATAATTTTTCGTTCTGTACCATTACAAGTGATTGGTAAAGAAGATAACGTTTTTATTTTGGATGAATTATCGTACCAGGTAAATATTGTTCTTTATTCCCCTGACTCAAGAATCGCAGCAATCGAAAAGCAACCCGAATTACTGACAGCCACATTGGATTTAACGGGATTAAAGAGTGGCACTTACGATATTCCCATTCAAGTATCTTTTGATGTCAAGCCGGCTAAGCTTCTGCGTGTCGAGCCATCTTCCATAAAACTTCACATTGATGTCAATACCGCACATACATTTCCAATCGAGTTAAATATTATTGGAAAACCAGCCATTGGATATGAAGCTGGACAACCAACATTGGATACCCAGGAAGTTAAAGTAAGCGGGGCGGAGACTCTTCTGAATCAAGTAAAAGAAGTTCGTATCCACATGGATATCACGAACAAAGACAGAACTATTGAAAATGAGCTTCCCCTTCAAATTATTGATAAAGATGGGAATACGATCGATAAGTTAAACGTCGAGCCGCGCACCGTACACTTCCAACAGCCTATCACGTTATTGAATGGTTATCGTAATAAAGTCGTACGTGTGCTTACAGTTGGAAATGTAGCAGATGGGTACCGGCTAGATAACATTCTGGTTTTCCCCTTACGGGTTTTATTGTTCTCTCCGAATCCTCAGGTACTTGAAGATATGCCAGGATACGTTGAAACAGAACCGATGGACTTAAAGAACGCTGATCAAAACTTTGAAACGCGCATAGGATTAAGATTACCAGAAGGAGTATCGGCAGTAGGAGATCAAACAGCATTGGTACGGGTAAGCATTGCCGCGATTGAAAGCAGTTTAGCGTTAAAACTTCCAATCGAGGCAATCGGTTTATCTCCAGAATTAACTATGGGAGCCTCTCTTGAGACTGTCGATGTTATTCTTGCAGGTCCATTGCCTGTCTTAAGTCACTTGAAAGAAAAAGATGTCCGTGTGCTTATTGACTTGAGCGGTTTAGATACTGGCGTACACCAGGTATCTCCCAAAGCGGACATCCTACCTGAAAATGTTCGGTTGTTGTCCATATCCCCATCTACGGTTGAGGTTAATATCAAGAGCCGCCCTGAAAATACCCCAACTGAAACACCAACTCAAACAGACACACCGACACCTGAAAAGACCGGAAAAGCGGTTCGTCCGGTTACGCCAACCCGAACCCCAAAACCAAGCGTAACTCCACAAGTTATCCCTTCGGAAACTCTGGAAATACGCCCTTCTCAAACCCAAGGAGATTAAGGATGCCAAAACCAATTGTTGCTTTAGTTGGCCGTCCAAATGTAGGAAAAAGCACATTTTTCAACCGTCTAGCTGGAGAACGCATGGCGGTAGTAGATGAGGTGCCTGGCACGACCCGAGATCGTCTGTTCGCAGAAGCAGAATGGATAGAATTTGAATTCTTTATCGTGGATACTGGCGGCATTGATCCCACACATGGCACTTCGGGCAAAGAAGTGCTCTCGATTGGATCAGCCGATTTTATCGAACAAATTCGTTCTCAAGCAGAAGTTGCAATTCAAGAAGCAGACGCTGTGGTCTTCATTACCGATGCAACCAGTGGCGTTGTTCCAGCCGATGAAGAAGTAGCTTTGATCCTACGTCGTCTTCAATCCGAACAAATTGGAATAGACGGAAATCCTATTCCTTACCCGCCAATTTTTCTGGTGGTCAACAAATGTGATAACCAAACGCTTAGAGACAGCATTTATCAGTTTTACGAATTAGGGATGGGTGATCCTCATGCAATTTCTGCTTTGCATGGTATAGGTACAGGAGATTTTTTGGATGTCCTGATATCCACCCTAAAAAATCAGGAAGCTCAATTACGCGGTGGCGAACCTCTGGTTGGTGAAGATGGTTCTGTCAAAATATCTATTGTCGGCAGACCCAATTCTGGTAAATCAACCCTGCTAAACCGGATTTTGGGAGAGGAACGCGCCATCGTCAGCCCTATTGCTGGAACCACCCGGGATGCCGTAGATACACCTATGATCTATAACGATATACCCCTCACCCTGATCGACACAGCCGGTATCCGGCGTAGAGGAAAAATCGAACAAGGTGTAGAAAAATATTCAGTAATCCGTTCCTTCCAGGCAATTGAGAGGTGCGATGTCGCTTTAATTGTAATCGATGCCATAGAAGGCATTACCTCACAAGATGCACATATTGCCGGTTTCATACAAGAAGCATGGAAAAGCGCAGTTGTTGTGGTGAATAAATGGGATGCAATCGTAAAAGATACGCATACAATGACTAAATTCACCCAAACCATCCGGGAAGAATTGAATTTTTTAGATTACGTACCGATTCTCTTCATCTCAGCAAAAACGGGTCAACGAGTTGACCAGGTTATGCCGGCTGCCCTCCGGGTTCAGGAAGAACGACTGGTAAGGCTCAGCACATCTCAAATCAATAAAGTTCTTCAACATGCGCAAGACCAGCATCCGGCGCCATCTCGGACGGGACATCCCCTCAAAATTTATTACGGGACACAAGTTCGGAGCGACCCACCAACATTCCTAATCTATGTTAACGATCCACACCTGGCACATTTTACATATCTCCGTTATCTTGAAAACCAGATTCGTCTAAATCATGCTTTTGTAGGAACACCCATCCGGCTGGTACTCCGTCCCCGCAGAAATTAAGCAGAAGGT
>JBAXBF010000117.1:0-8877 GCA_037142095.1 Chloroflexota bacterium | reverse complement strand
TTATCAAAAGCCGATCTACAGATTCGAGATGATTTCATGGCTAACCCTGATCCTTATCTGCATGGAAAATGTTCGCTTTTTACCGAGAAGGGACTCCGCCAGGCTGCACTCGGTTGGGTACAAAACGTCACTGAAACCGACCAAGAAGGTAGGCAAATGTATGGCGAGCATTATCTTTCTCTGCGCTATGAAGATTTACTGAACCACCCGGTAAATGAGATTAAGCACATATGGCAATTCCTGGGGGCAGATATCGCTAATCCAGAATTAGATGGCATTGTCACCAATGAAATGACACAGAATCCGGATGCCGATTGGCAGCGCCAAAAGGCAGGTGAATTGATCTCACCTTTAGAAAAAGGCAAAAAAGGCTCCTGGCGCGTTCTTTTTACAGAACATGACCGCAACATGTTTGCAGAAATTGCAGGACAAACACTTGTTAATTGGGGATATGAAAAATCGTAACCTTTACCCTCTTAATCCGTCTAATAATGGAGCATAATGGTGGATGAGGCTGTCTTGCTCAAAACATTTCAATCTGGAGATCCGTCTGAAGCTCTCACTTCACTCTTCGAAACCTACGCTGACCAGATATATCGTCTAGCCAATGGCATCTTAGCTGATGCAAACGCAGCAGAAGATGTTGTTCAGGAGACTTTTCTGCAAGCTTTAACACACCGGCACCAGTTTGAGGGTCGCGCCAGCTTGGGAACATGGTTATATCGTATCGCCTACAATGCTGCACAAGATCGTCTGCGCCGTAAACCTGTATCTCCATTACCCGGCGATGAGGTGGATGGTGATGATGAAGAACACATACCCATGCCAAAATCTTTCATCGAATGGCGTTGGTCACCGGAAGAAATTATGGCGGATCGGGAAGCCCGTCATGAACTGGAAAGGGCAATTCATTCCCTTCCAGAAAAATTAAGGACAGTTTTTCTACTGCGTGACATTGAAGAACTATCTACCGATGCCACAGCAGATGCTCTTGGGATAACTCCTGGGGCAGTAAAAGTACGTTTGCACCGTGCACGACTGGATTTACGAGAACGTCTTTCCCATTATTTTGAGGAACGTTCACACGGAGATAGATTATGATGACTTGTGAAGAATTACTGCAATACCTCTCAGACTATATTGACAATAACCTCAGTGAAGAATTGTCTGCCGAAGCACGCGCCCACCTGGCAACCTGTCATAATTGCCATGTCGTATTGGACACGACGCGTGAGACGATCACGCTTTATCGTAAATGTGGTGATGAATGTATTCCAAGCGAACGGCGCGCCGGCTTATTTCAAAGACTCCAAAATGCCCTTGTCGAGCGCGAGCACTATCGGATCTCTTCATAAACCGATCTAAATCAGAGTGACTTTTATCCTTAACTAGAGTATAGCTTCAATATTAATCCCTACATGAGCATCATAGGTTATATCGGTACAATCTCATCAGCATAACCAGCCGCAAACCCAACGATGGTCTCTCCTACGTGTGCTCCGGCAGTGATATCCCCTTGAACGACGGGGGCAATTTGACAATGGAAGTTATCGGATAAAATTGAAGTCATCTTCATCACCCCGGAAAAATTCTCACCGTGGACTACTTGAAAACAAAGAAGACGAGAACAATCGAAATACTTATGAATTGCGGGGATCATACCGCTTAATGCCCGTTGAAAGGTAGGAAATTTTCCAACATCTATATACTTCCCTTGTAAGTCAACGGTGATCACGGGGCGAATCTTCAGCAATGATGCGATCATCCCTTGCATGTGGCTTATTCTTCCGCCGTGGATAAGGTATTTAAGAGAATCGAGCGTAAAGAAAAATTTAATATTCTTCTGCAGTTTCTCGAGATTCTGTTGGATCTCATCAAAACCCTTACCAGCCTCTGCCATGCGATAAGCTGCCAATACCTGCCAGCCCTCAGCAACCGAGAGTGTTTTCGTATCAAATAAGTTGATCACAGCATTTTGGTATTGCTGTTTGACAATTTCAGCCGCAGCAATTGCAGAATTGAACGTACCACTCAAACCAGACGATATTAAAACCGCAAAAACTTCTTGTCCCTCGCGAACAATTGCTTCAAACGTCTCAACAAACTGACCTACGGATGGTTGAGATGTTATAGGATATTGATCTGGATTTTCACGCAGCAATTTATAAAAATCCGTTGGATCAACATCTGCAGTATTCTTATATGATATTCCGTTAAAAGAGAGACCTAATGGGACCTTGATAATCCCAAGATTTTTTGCAAGCTCTTTGGGTATATCCGCCATATTATCTGTTACTATTATCATAAATCTATCTCCTTTTTAAACTCTTACGAAATCTACCAACGATGGCAACCAAACCACCGCTACAACTTCTAGACTAACCTCGAAAGATAGACTGTGAGCTTATACTACGTTATATCCTTATTGCTATTCAATTTTGTATGAGAAAATCGTTTTATGAAGATTAATAAAATATAGAAGTAAACACAAAATCTACCAGATAGTTAATTGTGCGGGAGCCGACCATTCTATGATAAAGTCCTACAATGATTCTAGCACAAATTTTAGAAATTAGATACCAAGTTTATGGATCTTTCAAGGTAAATTATCCTCCAATCTGGGTAGGTCACATTCCGATTTAGAAACAATGAGGCGCAAAGATGGTAATCTCTGCGCCTCATTTGGATCATCCAACAATTTAATTAGTTATCAGTTGGCATAGGTTCATCGGTGTCCGTTGGTATGGGTTCATCGGTGGGCAAAGGTTCATCCGTTGGCTCCGGTGCGAAGGTAGGAATGGGTTCTTCTGTCGGTTCAGGGACAAAAGTGGGTAAAGGCTCCTCTGTCGGTTCCGGTACAAAGGTGGGTATCGGTTCGTCCGTCGGTCCCGGAACAAAAGTTGGGAAGGGAGAGATTTTTGATACTCGCAGATATTGGCGGGCAATTGTGGAATCACGATCACCTTGGGCTGTAAGCGTGTAAGTATAATCACCTTCCTGATCGGGGCAGTCATGGTAGCTGCTGCTCGCAGGTGAACCATCCGAAAGAGCAATCCGATTACGTGTTAAGGTTACGCGCGATACATTGCCAACAATCTCCCAGGATAGGTCAACACAATCCCCCAAGACAATCTCATCTTGTGGCTGCATATCAAAGCGGGTGATAACTGGAGCAATGGGATTAATCAACACTCGGATTTGAATCTGACGAACCTTCTGGCTACCATTAGGATAAAGGATACGTAGTTCATAGATAGATGACTGCACCGGTGCGTCGATATCAGTGCCCGGATTGCGGGCTGGTTTTCCGGCACCTACCATACCAAAGAATACCTGACTGGCACCCGGTGCATTCCATGTAAAGTTCACAGGATCACCGGAAAGAATATCATTTTTATCAGCAGAGAAGGAAATACCCGGGTCCGGTATTGCAGTCGGGGGTGGTGGAGGTGGGGTTGCTGGAAGCACTTGAACGAGTGCATAAAGACGAGAACCAAAAGGTTGGTTATTTGCATTACGCAATACCCAGAAAGATTGATAAATACCCGGATAAGGCGGTGTAATCATGCCCGCATAGAGATCTAAAGTACCTCCAGGCGGAACAGGGCTTTGTAGTCGAACGGGCTGACCACTCAAATAACCATTAGTCGGATAGCTACCTGAATAAGCCAATGAATAATTGGGAGTCCAGGTACAAGTACCCGTATTCTGGATCCGCCATCCTTTAGCAAAAGGTGTATTGGGATTCATTTGGGGCGGGCGGGACATGTTGTAATCGGGTAGATTTACATCACCCACAAAAGCCATACTATCATTACAATAATTCGGTGGTAGGGGAGTAGATACCCCAGCGGTAGGTGTAATTTGGGGCGTTGGGGTGGGAAGCAAATCATTAATATTCAGATATTGCTTTGCTAATACAGCAATTTGTCCTTGTTTTTGCATCAAAGATAACGCTTGATTAAGCGCGTTTTGTAGGCTGGCAGATCCTGGTTTAAACGCGATTGCATAATATTGGCGATTCAAATCCTGCCCGACAATCTTTAAGCCAAATTGCTGAGAAACCGTTTGGGCAGGCAAATAATCCATCGCTACAAAATCGACACGTCCAGCCTGTAAATCCTTCAAAGCCTGCTCAGGCAGGGTATAGGCTTGGAGACGATCGGCACGCATTTTTTTTGCATCTACCAGCGAAGTGCGCAGCCATTTTTCATAGATCGAGCCTTTTTCTACACCCAACCGAAAAGGTGCCAGATCATCCACGCTTTTTACCGCACTGAGGGGAGCATCTTTTCTCCCTAATATGGCATCGGACGACACAAGATAAACTGATGAAAAATCCAGAACTTGTTCTCGGTCCGGGGTAATGGAAATAGCTGCAATAGCAGCATCAATTTGACCACTTTCTAACGCTGCCGGAAGACCCTCGAATGCCATATCTTTGTAATCAAGCTTCACCTTGAGGATTTCACTAATCTTCCACATAAGAGCGATGTCAAATCCGTCCAATTTAAAGTTCGGATCGTAGGACGTAAAAGGAGGGTAATCCGCAGAGACACCAACCTTCATTTTACCTGCTGACTGGATACGGGACAGGACATCATCCGTAGGAATAATAGATGTAGAACTGGCAACCGGTTGCGGTGGGTTTGTCGGCAAAAGATGGCGCGTAGGTGTCACATCTGGGATGGGACTCGGGGCACAATTTACCAGTACAATTGTCAAAATTACAAATAGAAAGAACCAGGAATATTTTTTTAGCATACTTATTTCCTTCTTGTCGATAGTTTAAGAAACAAAATCGGATATTTTATTTTTTCTTCTTGACTTTATTGTAGCAGAGTATACACAGAAAATGAACCGTAAAAATACGGCATTAAAAAATATTTCTGAAGATAAATAAAATCCCCCTTCCAGAAATAGAAGGGGGATTAGACAAAGCTTATTAGAGGATGCGATTATGCAACCTTAACTTTGGCGCCAGCAGTTTCGAGCTTGGTCTTGGCGTCGTTGGCAACATCCTTGGTGACCGCTTCGAGCAGTTTGGCATTGGGGGTTTCGGACATGTCTTTTGCATCCTTCAGTCCCAAGCTAGTGAGCTGGCGGATAACCTTAATGACTTCTATCTTCTTAGGACCAGCGTCTTCGATGATCACATCGAACTCAGTCTTTTCCTCAACAGGTTCAGCAGCGGCAGCAGCCGTAGGCATCGCAGCCATCGCAACCGGAGCAGCCGCAGAGACGCCCCATTTTTCCTCAAGTTTTTTCGCCAATTCGGCGGCTTCAAGAACTGATAATGCGCTCAATTCCTCTACAATTTTATCCAGATCTGCCATTTTTTAAACTCCTTACTTATAAATAAGTTATATCAAAATTAATAAAAAACCACTAACCTTCGCTCGAACGCGCTTGCAGGACTGCAGCAATCTGTCGTCCAGGTTCATTGAACAAGCGAGCGAGTTTGGATGCTGGTGCTTGTATAGTGCCGATCAATTGGGCACGGACCACTGGCAACGGCGGTAAGTTAGCTAACGACTTGACGCCTTCAGGTGTGATCTTATCTTTGCCCAGGAAACCGCCTTTGATCTTAAAGACATCATTTGTCTTGGCAAAGTCAGTCATTGCTTTTGCCAGTCCGGGGATATCTTCAAATGCAAAGCCAATCGCCGTGCTGCCTTCAAACAAAGTCTCGGATGAAGGAAAACCTGCATCGTGACATGCCAAATTCATCAGGGTGTTTTTAGCCACATGAAACTCACCGCCCTTCTCGCGTGCTATCCGGCGTAATTCCTCCATGCCTTTCATGGATAAACCGGTATATTCAACAACAAAGGCTGCCTGGCTACGCTTTAACCAATCCTGATACTGCGCCACCAATATATTCTTACGCTCTTTAGTAATTGCCAAACGAAATCACCTCCTCATATTACATAAAATAAAAAATCTTCGCCCTATCTTCCAGAGAAGGAGAGGCAAAGATCCAATTATTATTTACTGCTGGATACGATCGTCGATGTACCCAAGGATCAATTTTTGCCTTCACCTCGACGGGAAATTATGAGTATCTCCAATAAGGGAACCCACCCGCTGTCTCTGGTGATGCGATAACTCAAAATCGTTCAACGCAGGGGCGTCATGAACAAGCATGACTTACCCCTGCGCCTATACCAAATTAGTCGCCAGCCTCCATCGATTGAACTAACATGGAGTCAACCCGTACTCCGGGACCCATCGTAGTCGTCAAAGTAACGCGCCGAATATAGTTCCCTTTTGCGGCTGGTGGTTTTGCTTTCTTCACTGCTTCCATTAAAGCTGCGAAATTTCCATAAATCTGCTTTTCGCTAAACGAAACTTTGCCCAACGGGACATGCAAATTGGCTGTCTTATCTGTACGGAATTCAACACGACCGGCTTTAGCTTCTTGAATAGCACGCCCCATATCGCCTTCCTGGACAACCGTTCCTGCTTTGGGATTCGGCATTAAACCACGCGGACCAAGGATACGGCCAAGACTACCGACTTTTCCCATCATTTCAGGGGTTGCTATAGCAATATCAAAATCCGTCCAACCGCCTTGAATCTTCTTGATTCCTTCATCATCATCGATGATGAAATCAGCGCCAGCTTTACGAGCCGCAGCGGCGCCTTCGCCTTGGGCAAACACGCAGATTCGAACTACTTTACCGATGCCATGTGGCAAAACCACTACATCGCGCACTTGTTGTTCAGCGTGGCGCACATCAACACCTAAACGAAAATGCACTTCAACAGTGGCATCAAATTTCGTTGTAGATGTCTCCTTTATTAACTTAACCGCTTCTTCCGGGGAATAATACTTATCCCGATCAATTTTCGCGAGTGACGCTAAATATTTCTTTCCGTGCTTTGGCATTTATACTCCTTTGTGGTTCCAACGGGTGATGTTTCACCCTCCCACCAAATTGCTAAATATCTGAATTATTCCTCGATTAGAATACCCATGTTGCGCGCTGTACCTTCGATCTGGCGCATGGCACCATCCATATCAATCGCATTGAGGTCTTTCATTTTCGCCTCGGCGATTTCACGTATTTGCTTACGGGTTACCTTGCCAATCTTTTCACGTTTCGGCGAGGCAGATCCCTTGGCAACTCCTGCAGCCTTCTTTAACAAAGCTGAAGCAGGCGAACTCTTGAGAATAAAGGTAAAAGAGCCATCAGAGAAAATACTAATCTCCGCTGGCAGAATTTCACCCGGGCGGTTTTGCGTACGAGCATTATATTCCTTGCAAAACGCCATAAGGTTGATACCATGTCCTGCCAAGGCAGGACCAATCGGGGGTGCAGGATTGGCTTTTCCAGCTTCAATCTGCAGTCTTACAATTGCCTTTAACTTCTTTGCCATTTTTTCTCCTTTGTGGTCTTAGCGGGTCTAATTCACCCTCCCACATTGAACATAAGTTCAAGTAAAACAAATTTAGATTTTCTCTACCTGTAAGAAATCCAATTCGACTGGGGTTTCCCTGCCGAACATATTCACCATAACACGTACACGCGTTCGCTCTGCATCTATTTCGGAAACAACACCCCGAAAATCATTGAAAGGACCATCAACGATCCGGACTCGTTCACCAGTTTTAAAGGTTACCTTGACGCGCGGTGATTCTGCTTCCATCCGGCGAATAATCTGGGCTACCTCTTCAGGACGTAAAGGCGTTGGATTATTTCCCATACCCACAAAACCGGTAACGCCAGGTGTATTGCGCACCACATACCAAGATTCTTCGCTCAAAATCATCTTAATCAGGATATATCCCGGAAAGACATGCCGTTTCATCGTGCGGCGCTTGCCGTCTTTAACTTCAATTTCTTCTTCGGTGGGAACAACAACATCGAAGATTTTATCCTTCATTCCCATCGATTCCATACGCTGCTCCAGATTGTAAGCCACTTTATTCTCATAACCTGAATAACAATGGATTACATACCAGGCACGCTCATCTCCTGCCTGCTCATCATTCCCTGGTTTTTCGGCATCATCTTTTAAACCAGGAAATACCACCTCAAAATCACCATCTGAATCATTGAGTGCAGATTTTGAAAAGAGAGGCTCCATCTCTTCAGGTTGGAGATTTTCCTGATCAGATAATTCCATCGATTATTCCCTATTCCTTATTGAGTACGCAGGATTAAACCAAAGAAACGAGCAAAGAGGAGGTCAAATAACGCTAAAAAGGTACTTAATGCAGCAACGACAATAATTACAACTGTCGTTAGATAGGTAGCTTCCTCACGAGTAGGCCATGTAACTTTTCGCAGTTCGCCTATTGTTTCACGGAAATAACGCTGTATGGCGTTTGGTTCCTTTACTACTTTTAATTCTTTCTCTTTCGCCATTCTCAAGTTTCTCCTACATCCGGTTTAACTACATAAACCATTGTTTTATCCGAGTCCTTAGAATCGGTAACCTACCACATAAAACGCCGCTCACGGGAGACGGCGCTTTTATGTTTAGGCAGGGCAGGCAGGAATCGAACCCGCAACCCCCGATTTTGGAGATCGGTGCTCTGCCAAATTGAGCTACTGCCCTACTTCACGTACCGCTATTTCGTCTCGCGGTGTGCCGTGTGTTTCCGGCAACGGGGACAATACTTTTTTATTTCAAGACGCCCCGGATCGTTGCGACGGTTTTTCTCACTTGTATAATTCCGTTCCTTACATTCATTACACGCGAGAGTAATGACTGGACGGACATCCTTTTGTTTAGCCATAATGCACCTGCAATCTAATTAATCAGCAATCGGATACCAGCCCCATGCTGATTACCGATTGCCAACGCTAACTTAATCCAAAATCTTCGTAATCACACCCGCACCAACGGTTAAACCGCCTTCACGGA
>JBAXBF010000116.1:0-8888 GCA_037142095.1 Chloroflexota bacterium | reverse complement strand
GGCTTTTTGCTGTCCTGTATATTGTTTTTTCATGTCCTTATTTTATCTATCTTTTTCCCCTTTTTTTGTCTGATTAGTAGGATCCACTATACTTCTAACCTTGCGCTGTAATATTAGTCGAGATCAAATTTACTCTAAGATCAATCAGCGTTTGAAGTGTCCTTAATGGTATAATTTGTAAGACCAGATCATTATTATGAAAAAAACATAAGATAGGATTAGTATTCTTATGGAGGAGCGATTATGACTACTCAGGTAAATTCTTTTATGTTTCGGGCATATGATATTCGCGGCGTGGTTGGAGAAGATCTAACCGAGGATGTTGCTGGTGTAATCGGTAGAGGAATCGGTACATATCTTCAACAACGTGGGTCCCGGAGGTTGATTGTTGGACAAGATAACCGTCCAAGTTCAGAAAAACTAAAAGCACGTCTTATTGAGAGCCTTTTATCTACGGGTTGCGATGTAATGGATATTGGATTATGCACAACACCAATGATGTATGCTGCTGTAATTGCTTGGAAAATGGATGGTGGAGTTGCTGTTACTGCAAGCCATAACCCCGCTCAATTTAACGGTTTCAAAGTTGTTGCTCAAGATGCTTATCCCATTGGTGGAGACGACATTCAAGACTTGTTAAAAGTTACGCTATCTGGGTCTTACTTGAATGGGAAAGGACAATATTCTCAAAAGGATTTTACGGATGAGTATTTAGCGAAAATTCTCAAAGAAAATCATATGGCGCGTCCAATAAAAGTAGCAATTGATACAGGGAACGCTGTTGCTGGTATTGTTGCGCCGCAATTGTTAAAAGCGCTCGGTTGTGAAGTGGTAGAGTTATTCACTGATCTCGATGGTAATTTCCCTAACCATCAGCCAGACCCAGAGAAAGCGAGTAATCTCGACGAATTAGGAAAAGTGGTATTAAAGACGGGAGCTGAGGTAGGGTTTGGTTTTGATGGTGATGGTGACCGGCTTGGACTGATTGACGAAAAAGGAGAATATCGTGAGGCGGATTATATTCTCATGTTGTTAGCACAAGATTTTCTCAGCAGGCACCCAGGTGAAAAAATCTTGATAGATGTTAAAACATCCCTTAATACCATTGATTATATTCAAAAACTTGGTGGACAGCCATTCATGTGGAAAACTGGCCACTCCCTTGTTAAGCAAAAAATGCGCGAGGAAGGTGTTAAATTTGGGGGTGAGCTCAGTGGTCATATGTTCATGTTCGAGGATTATTATCCAATTGATGATGCTGCGATGGCGTCTGCACGGCTTGTATCGTTCTTATCACATAGTACGAAGAAAATCTCTGATTATTTTTCTGAACTCCCTAAACTGTATTCAACTCTTCTGATTGAAATGCCATGTCCTGATGATAAAAAATTCCAAGTTATCGAAAATGTTAAAAATGAGTTGCTTAAGCATTATACGGGTTTTACAGAGGATGGTATCCGTGCAAATATGCCAGGTGGATGGGCTCTCGTAAGAGCTTCAAATACAGGCGCAAAAATCTCAATGCGTTTTGAAGCAGATACGCCCCAGCGTTTAGATGCAATTGAGAAAGAAGTGCGTCAAATTATTGCGACATATATGCCATAGCAAAGAAAATTTTGGTACTGATAGGGAACCGCTCAGTTTCTTATGATATCTTTACTACGATGTGTGAAGAACAGGGTATACAATTTACATTGATGACCTATAATGTGGGTGGACTGAAAGACCATGAGTCGCGTCTCTCGGATATGTTGGAATTAATAAAAAAGGTCAATCCTGATGTTTTAGCTGTTCAAGAAATAACCGAACGAGAAGAATGGGATGGTAATAATGTTCATCTTCCAGAAATATTTGCTCGAACATTAAATTATGGTAATCATTATTGTTTGGGAGAAACGATATCTCTTCGCAAACATTTTCATCCTTCAAAATGTCTCTTTGTTGATGGAATATTCAAAGACTGGAAAGATTGGCGCCAAGGAAACGCCCTTTTTTCTCGTTGGCAGTTTGTAAGTTTAGGGAAGGCTTCTGTGCCTGCTTCACCTTGGAACATTCCGTTATATCTTCCTCTGCGCTATGAAGGAAATCGTGATACTGATCCGCGTTATGTGATTTTAAGTCGTTTAGGATGTGCTCCTTTTTTTCCTTATGTTGCCGTAACTCATTTTACTACTCTCAGAGGGGAGCGCGGCGGTAAAACTCATGAGGTTCCAGGAAAAAGCATTGAAGCGCAGCATGTACGTGAAAATCAGTCACATCATCTATTAAAACTTATTAAACCGTATATTCTCGATAGAGGAGAATTATTGTTTCTCTTAGGAGATTTGAATGCTCTGATAGAAGAACCCTGCATCTCTAACATTCTTCAATCTGAAGGTGGGATAATTCCATTGATACCAGAAAATCCAATTGCAACTCATCCAAAGGTTATTGCACCAGTAGATCATATCATGGTTTTTCCCGGAAATAGACGGGTGGAATATTATTGCATGGTTTTAGACGATAAAATTTCATGTTGTGCTTCAGACCATCGCCCTGTTGTTGCACAATTATCCATTTATCATAGCGATACGGAAAAATTTAAGAAGCTTGGGGCAGGTGTGTTTCCAAAATATTAATTATGAGGTATATATGGATTTAAGATTAAATGGGCTACGTGCCTTGGTTATTGGTGCCAGTCGTGGTTTGGGATATGCAACTGCGCGCGGATTAGCTTTGGAGAAGGCTTATGTTTGTATCAATTCGCGTGATCCGCAGCGATTAACTCAAGCATCTTCGACTTTAACCAAAGAATCAGGAGTCGGCATATTAACCGTTCCTGGAGATGTCAATTCTCATGATGGACCTATGAAAATTGTTGAAAAAGCGGCATCTTTATTGGGAGGTCTTGATATTTTAATAACAAATTCTGGCGGCCCTCCGCCTGGAAAATTTGAATCTTTCGATGATTCGGCGTGGCAAAAGGCGATTGAATCATCTTTAATTAGCCATATACGTTTAATTCGTTCTGCTTTGCCTTATCTCCGCCAGTCGAAAATGGCGAGTGTGTTAACGATTACTTCCTATTCAGTAAAACAGCCGATCCCCAATCTTATTCTGTCAAATAGTATACGTTCTGCCACGGTAGCTCTTACTAAATCCTTGGCTCTGGAGATCGGGGTGGAAGGAATTCGTTTTAATTCAATTTTGCCTGCTTGGACAGAAACTGAGAGGGTATTGGAATTAATGACTCACCGAGCGAATGTGAACGGAACAACAGTAGAAGAAGAAATTCGTAATCAAGCAAAAGAATGTCCGTTAGGTCGTTTAGCAACCCCAGAAGAATTTGCAAATGCCGCCGTATTCTTAGTTTCACCAGCCGCTTCATATCTAAATGGAGTAATGTTATCTGTGGATGGTGGTACGTATAAAGGAGTATATTAAATTTTATCTCATGAAAATGAAAGTCAATTGTCTTGACCTGAAATTTCTTGGTTTGAATGAGGTTATTCCGGTATATTGGATTCCGCATAAAGATGGCATTGTATTAATTGAATCAGGGCCTGGTTCAACTTTAACTGCATTGGAAAATGGTTTAAAAGTAAATGGATATAGCCTAGAGGCAATCACAGATGTTTTTGTTACTCATATTCACTTAGACCATGCTGGATCTTCTGGCGCGTTAGCACGCCATGGGGCTCGTATCCATGTTCATCCAAATGGAGCACCACATCTGATTGATCCAGAGAAATTAATTACGAGTGCGACGCGGATATATGGGAAAGATATGGATCGCCTCTGGGGTGATTTTCTCTCTGTACCAGAAGATAAGTTATCAATTTTAGAAGATGGGCAAGAAATTTCGATTAATACTTTGAATTTCAAAGCTTTATATACTCCTGGACATGCCAATCACCATATATCTTATCTCTATGAGGATATTTGCTTTACGGGAGATGTTGGAGGGTCGCGTTTACCTGGGAAAAATTACATTAGCTTACCCATGCCGCCACCGGAATTTCAACTAGAAACTTGGCATGAAACTGTGGATAAACTACGAAAGATTGGATTTAGGACGATTGCCCCAACGCACTTTGGCTTTTTTGATGATGTCCCATATCATTTGGATTGCTTGGATAGGAAATTGGATGAAATTGATGCTTGGTTGGTGAAAACAATGTCGTCTAATCCAGATTCGGAAGAATTTTACCACTTATTCGAAGAGTGGACACTGAAGCAATATGTTGAATTTAATCTATCTGTTGATGAACAGAAAATTTATGAATCTGTAAATCCAACATGGATGTGTCCCGCTGGGCTTCAACGGTATTGGAAAAAATTTAGAACTCATGAAAATAACTAGGGAGGTATCTAAACCATGACAATGAGACATCTGAACAGACATCCTTTGCGAATATTTTCTGGTTCTGCTCACCCAGCCCTAGCTCATGAGATAGCTGGGGTTTTAGATGTTCATGTAGGTCACACAAAAACAACATGCTTTCCCGATACGGAAACACACGTCATGATAGAAGACGTCGTTCGAGATCATGATATTTTCTTCCTTCAATCTTGCGGTGCACCAGTTAATGAAAACTTAATGGAGCTCTTATTGTATGTCGATGCTTTTCGGAGAGCCAGTGCCCATGAAATTACAGCAGTGATTCCATATTTCCCATATGGACGTCAAGAACGTATGTCTAGGGGGAGAGAGGCGATCAGCGCACGTGTGGTGGCTAATATGTTAGAGACTTTGGGTACAAGCAGAGTCATGTTTGTAGACATACACGCTCGCGCAATCCAAGGCTTTTTTAATATCCCAACAGATCCATTATCTGCTTTACCATTGTTGGCAAAATATTTCAAACGTGAAGAGTTCTCAAATGCAGCTATTGTCAGCCCGGATGTCGGCAGGGCTAATCTAGCAGGAAGATATGCTGAATATCTAAATTTACCTCTGGTAGTTATGCATAAACGCCGTGAAGGTAATAAAACGGAAGCGACGCACGTTGTAGGAGATATAAAAGGTCGCCGTCCCATAATAATCGATGATGTCATTGCGAGTGGAAGTGTTCTCAAGCAGATCGACGTTCTATACGACAAAGGAGCAGAGGGCGGAGCCTATTTTTGCATTACCCATCCAGTATTACTGCCATCTGCTTTAGAGATATTAGATCGGGATAATCGGATTGAAAAACTTGTTGTTACAAATACATTGCCTGTACCGCCTGAAAAACACCATTCAAAGTTAGAAATAATTTCGGTAGCTCCATTGCTGGCAGATATTATCCAACGAGTTCATGATGGTGTTAGTATTTCCGAGCGGCTTAAAATGGCTTCATACTAAAAAATTTTATTGATAGTAAAAAAACTACGACTTACTAAGTCGTAGTTTTTTTAGTCTTAATGATTTGTGGTGGTTGTCTCTATTATTTCCTTTAGAATAGACTCTGCAACCTCATGGGGAACTTGGCAAGTGCCAGCGGATGGGTGTCCACCTCCACCATAGCGTAACATTAATGTACCAATATCTGTTTCGGATGTACGGTTAAAAATTGATTTACCGACTGCAAAAACAGTATTTTGCTTTTTGAGACCCCACATTACATGAATTGAAATATTACACTCTGGGTACAAAGCATAAATCATAAAACGGTTACCGGCATATATCACATCTTCTCTACGCAGATCAAGAACCACTAAATTACCATACATTGTGGAACAACGGCGGATTTGTTCCTTGAAGGCTTGCTGGTGAGAGAAGAACATGTCAACACGTTCTTTCACGTCAGGAAGATCCAAGATAGCATCAATAGAGTGGTCACGGCAATAATCGATAAGATTTATCATCAAAGTATAATTAGAAACTCGAAATTCCACAAATCTACCCAGACCAGTGCGTGCGTCCATCAGAAAACTTAATAATTCCCATCCCTTTGGGTTAAGCACGTCTTCAGTAATGAATTGAGCAGAATCGGCTTTGTCTACAGCTAGGAGCATTTCTTTTGGGATATTCGGAAATGTTTTATTTCCTCCGAAATGTTCATAAACAACTCGCGCTGCGGAAGGTGCATCAGGATTGATGATGTGATTGGGTTTATTTTTACCTACCCGTATAATTTCGCTGGCATGGTGGTCAAAGACCAGATATGCATGTTCAACGTAAGGTAGGTTTGTTGTTATATCATCTTGGGAGATATCTATTTTATTATCTTGTACATCTTTTGGATGGACAAACTTGATATCGGAAATTAAATCAAGTTCTTTGAGAAGCACAGCACAAACTAGACCATCCATGTCGCTGCGAGTTACTAAGCGATATTTCTTCTTTTTTTCAGCCATGGATTCCTCCAAGCATATTATTTATCCTAATCTCAAAATTTAACGATATAAATTTGTTAATATTATAATACAAATTTTCATATTGAGGACATATATTTCACATGCTCAGAGATTATTTGTCACAAGGGATATTATCATAAGCTGGAAATGAGATTTCAAATGTGGTTCCCATACCAATTTCACTGATTACTGTGATCTTTCCATTTAAGTAATCTATTATATTTTTTATGATGAACAATCCTATACCGCTCCCTGGTATCTCATTTTCAATAGCATTATGGGCGCGGAAGAACCGCGTAAATAGATGGGGAATGTCTTCGCTGGGGATTCCTATTCCGTTGTCTTTAATCGTAATATTTACGTATTTTAACTTCTCATCATTAAATTTCTCATTTTTGATATCAACAATAATGGAAACTTCACTTTCAGGTTTAGAGAATTTTATAGCATTACTAAGTAGATTCACAAAGACTTGTTGAAGTCCAAGCTGATCTCCCATAATCATTGGCAGATTATTGGTTATTTTCTTAGAGATAGTAATCTGCTTTGATTGAGCGATGGGAAGAATAGTATTAAACGTATCATTTAGAACCGTATCGATCTTGAGAGGAAGAATATTTAATTTTAGTTTTCCGTGGTCTAATTTACCGAAGGTTAGAAATTGTTCTATTATGGTACGTTGACGTTCCAATTCTCCACGTAATATTCGCCAATATTCAGATAATTCTTCTACACTCCCACCTTCTTGGATCAAATCTGCAGTAAGAATTGCAGTTGTCAATGGGGTACGAAGTTCATGTGAAGCACGGTTGAGATAGTCAGATTTGATTTCTTCTTGTTTTACCCGTTCACTTATATCGTGTAGGGTTAGTAAACATTCATCTTTTCCAATTGCTACAAGACGGGCTTCGAAATCATATAATTCACTATTATTTAGCAATTGGAATTCGAAGGATTGAACTTTATTGATTATTAACGTTTCTTCAATCGATGACTCAATTTTATAAGCTACTTCTTTAGAAAGTATTTCGCAAAGAGGTCTTCCGATTATCTTTTCAGGTATTGCTAAAGAAGTATTCATTTTCTGGATATGGTAATCTAAAATAATACCTTCTCGATCTATCCGGAAAATAAGATCTGAAATCGCATTCAATAATCCTGAAATAGCCTCTTCATTTTGACGTAATTTCTCAAAAGCAATTTCGTTTTCTAAATATTGCTTAATCTGGTGGGTGATGGAAATCAATAAATTTTTCATTAGTGGAGTAGGTGGGAGAACTTCACGATCCATGAACATAAGAACACCTAAGACATCACCTTGTAAAATGAGAGGAAAAGCAAATGCGCTCCGCATTGATGTTTGATTTGCAATTTCTTTATCGCCTGAACAACTCTGAGCCAATAAATCAGAACACCATTCAAATTCTGCAGTTTTCCAAACACGTCCAGGTAATTCATTGCCTGGTGAGCATTTATATTGACTTAGAATAGGAGATAATTTATCATCCGAATGATTTTGCCATAAAGCGACACAATATAGAGAGTTTGATAATGGGTCCTTTTGCCATAAAGCACCAATATCGATAGCGAGTCCTTCGCATATTATTTGCAAGATTTCTGGAAAAATGGTGTTAGATGTAGGTTGAACAGTCAAGGAATGAGAGATAACGTTATTGATCGATAAACTTATCTGACTCCATTTTCGATCAGATATATCGATGGCAGCATTGAAGGAATGAGTTACGCATTTTTTGGTTATATCCCATTTTGGATATGCATACACCCGTACCCAACGGCGCTCTTTATTTTTTGTAATCAATCTGAGCTCAGTAATATCTGGCTGATTACTTTGAAGGCGGGCAATATGTTGATCCAGAGCAGGAAGATCATCTGGATGACATAAAGTTGCCAGCTCAATCTTATTGTTAAGTATCTCTTGGGATGAATAACCAATTGATTTTGTTGCAGAATCGGATATCCAATCGAAATAGCTTTTTCGATTGGAATCTAGACTTGTAATAAAAAGAAAATCAGAAAGTAGATTTGATAGAATGAGGTAAGCTTCTTCAGATGGATAAAATTGATTTTGGATATGTCCAATGTCATTCATATCCTTAACTTGCTCTGCGAAGTACTGCTTCAACCCGGGCTATGAGTTCTCCACGATCAAAAGGTTTGGTAATGTAATCGTCTCCACCAGATTTTAGAGCAAATACAATATCACCCTTAGCTGTCCGCGCTGATAAGAAAATAAATGGAATATTTGCTGTAATTGGATCCTCTGATAAGATTTCTCGGACTTTAAATCCATTAGGTGATGGCATCATGATATCGCAGATAATAAGATCAGGACGATGCTTTTGAGCCTGTTCAATCCCTCTTTGTCCATTCGCAGCATTATATACATCATATCCAGCGCGTTTCAGGGCATTCGATAAAACAGTGAGGAGAGCAAGTTCATCATCAATCACCAGAATAACTGATCTTTTTGTAAAAGTTGTAATTCCATCCGCGGATTTTTGAGCATACCGTTCCAGCATTTTTTCTGCGCCGCGGACGGAAAGGGC